>JALEZT010000042.1 GCA_022772725.1 Eubacterium sp. | reverse complement strand
AATTTATATTTAATTATGCTTGTGTGGCATCAGACCAAGAGCCGTAAACCTTTCCGCCATCCCAGTTTCTCCAAGCGCGAACACGAACATAATATGTTTGGCTTGCATCTATGCCTGTGATTGTGTAGCTATCAACGCTATGGCCTGTGATATACTTATAGCTTACTCCTGTGCTGAATGTTGGGTCTGTTGACCACATTACAACATAGCCGTGTGAGCCTACAAGCTTCCAATTTGCTAAAATCTGACTGCCGTTCTTTTCAACAGTTGGAGCCGCCATTGTTTCGCAAGCCGCGCAGGTGTAAAGTGTATCACTCGGGAGACCCTCAACGCCATCCTTAACTGCGGCTACTCTGTAAGTATATTCATATCCGGGTGTTGTTGCACCGATATATTTATTTGTTGTTACATTCTCTAAAAGAGTCCAGCTGTCTGCGGGCTTGTTATAAGCATAAACATTATAACTGTCTGCATTTTCCTGTGCGTCCCAAGAAATTGTGAGGTTAACTCCGTTTGCTCCTCTTGCTGAGGTTACAAGGCCTGTTACCTTAATGGCAGCATCGCCTGATTTAGCACCCTCTGACCAAGAGCCGTAAACAAGAGTGTTATTCTCCCAATATCTCCAAGCACGAACTCTTACATAATACTGATCTGCATCTGACGGAACAGTGATTGTGCAGTTATCAACGCTATGACCTGTGATGTACTTATAGCTTGTGTCTGTGCTGAAGGAGGAATCCTTTGACCACATAACAACATAGCCGTGTGAGCCAACGATCTGCCAATCAACATTAATTACTGTGTCTTTTACTGCGTTAACGCTCGGAGCTTCCATTGTTTCGCAAGCTGCGCAGGTGTGGAGTGCGTCGCTCGGTTCACTTTCAGCACCGCCGAATACGGCACTTACTCTGTAATAATATTCATAGCCCGGTGTTACTGTTTCATCAATATACTTATTCGTTTCAGAAAAGTTTATAAGTGTCCAATCGTCTGCCGGCTTATTATATGCATAGATTAAATATGCCATTGCACCCTCTACCTCATTCCAAGAGAGTGTAAGAGTTGAACCGTTTGAGCCTCTTGCAGCTGTTTTAAGGCCTGTTACCTTCTCAGGTGCTGTGCAGAATTCAATACCTTCCGTCCAAGGAGTGATATATGATCCCTTTGAATTAAAGGCTCTGAAATATACTTTATATACACTTGTAGGTTTAAGACCCGATACAACTCCCGAACGGGAATAAATCTTTGTTCTTGCAACCTCTTTGTTTGCCTCATCCTTAACAATGATATGATAGCCTGCGGCACCGGGGGTTACATCGCATTTAAGCGTTAAGCTGTTTGTAGTAGCGTTAACAATATCAACGCCTGTTACGGCAAGCTCTTTATAATATTCTCCGCAATTGGAGCACATATAGAAAGCATAGCCGCCGGTTGAAAATGCCGGAGAATACTTATGCTGTAATCCGGTATCTTCGCACATATACATATAGCGAGTGTTGCCGGTTTCAAAAGAAAAGCCCATTCCTTTAATTGACTCTTCTATTTCCGAACCCTTATGAAGAGCGATTACGCCTTCAAAGTTTTCGAAAGCATAACTATCTATATTACATTCAGTTCCAAGGAAGCGAACTCCGCAAGACGATTCATAAAACGCATCATATTCAATGCTCTCTACGGTGGCAGGAATATTAAGAACGTTTATTTCCGCCCCGGCGAATGCATCTTCGCTGATGTTTTTGACTGTGCTTGGAAGCTCAAGAGCATAAATACTGCTATCATAAAATGCATATTTGAAGATTTTCTCTGTTCCTTCGGGGATAGCATAATAATAGCCGAATGCCTCGCCTCTTGAACACGGATAAGAAACAAGAGTTTTTCCGTCCTTTGAGAAAAGAACACCGTTTACTGATTTATAATAAGGATTATCGGCAACAACATTATATGCTTGAAGCTCAGAACCCATAAACGCCTTGTATTCAATAAAATATACATTTTTCGGAATGGTTATATTTTTAATATAGGTACGGGCAAACGCACCATAATCAATACCTTCAAGGCTTTCCGGAAGAGTTACGGATTCTAATGAAGTATCATCAAATGCAGAATCGCCTATGTATCTAACATTCTTGCCGAATTTAACAGTGGTTAAATCATAGCAATATTCAAAAGCACAATCATCGATATACTTAACGGAATCCGGAATGGTTACGCTCTTTATATAATCCAAATCTTCAAAAGCACCATAACCTAAAATTGTTACGGGTCTGCCGCCTATTGAAGGGGTTATAACAAGATTTTCGGGTAACTCTACTCCGCCTTCATTATTATAAGCAATTTCGGTTTGATCACCGTAAAACTCATAACAATAGGTTGAGGTTGCACCGGAAACATATTCATCGAGATAGCAGGGAATATATCCTGTTTCATCATAATAGAATTCAACCTCAAAATAATATGTTTCGCCGCCCTTGAAATCATAAACGAGCTTTGCATTGTAGCCTACACCGCTGTCATCGGCATCAGCAAGGGGAGACTTATTAGCATCATAAAGATCAACACGAGTGTCTCTTCCTACTGCCAAGGTGTAGAAAACTGCTTTTACATCCTTTTCGGGTGTAAATTCAAATGTTACAGACCTACCTGCAATTTTGATATTTGGGTTTCTGCTCTCTCCCAGCGCTATGGTTGGAGTGGCAGCACTTGCCGAAAAGGAAAGTCCTGCGGTTATACTCAACAGCATAACAACGGAAAGGAGCAAGCTTGTAAATCTTTTCATAAGAAAGATTCCTCCTTTTTTAAATTTTACGAAATAATATCCCGTATATTAATAATACAATATAAATTTGTAAAAAACAAGGTGGACTTTTATAAAAATTAGGGCTACTTTTTTTGTTTTTTCGGTGTTTTTTTATACAAAAAACGGTTTTTTGACAAAAAACATCAAAAAACCGTTTTATCCTTTGCGATATAAAATTTTTATCTTTCTTTATTTAGCAAGAGCAAAATAAAGAATTACTGCCGCGCCGAGAACAATTCTGTACCAGCCGAATGCAGTGAAATCGTGCTTTTTAATATAGCCCATAAGGAATTTGATTGCAAGAATTGAAACGGCGAAGGCAACAACCATACCGACCGCAAGTATAACCGCCTCCTGCAAGGTGAAGCCGAAGCCGAATTTAACAAGCTTTAACGCGCTTGCACCGAACATAACGGGAACTGCAAGGAAGAAGGTGTACTCAGCGGCGGCGGCTCTTGAAACGCCGATTAAAAGAGCGCCCACTATTGTTGCACCGCTTCTTGATGTTCCGGGGAAAACAGCCGCAACAAGCTGAAAAAGACCTATTATAAGAGCGGTTTTATAAGTAAAATCATCTATTGAATTAATTTTTGCCGTTTTGCCCTTATTGAGCTTTTCAATAATAATAAAGAGAATACCGAAAATAATGAGCATTGCCGAAACGGTTTGCCAATTATAGAAAAGCTCCTCAAGCTTATCGTCAAAAAGCACGCCCACAATTGCCGCAGGCACACAGGAAACAATTATTTTCAGCCACATAACAAGTGTGTTCTTTTCCCATTTAAGCTTTTTGCTTTCAAAATGAAAGGGTATGAGCTTTTTGAAATAAAGAACAACAACCGCCATTATAGCACCGAGCTGAATAACAACAAGGAACATTTCCTTAAATTCGGGAGAAACATTAAGCTGAAGAAATTCATCAACAAGAATCATATGCCCCGTTGAGCTGATGGGAAGCCATTCCGTTATTCCCTCAACAATGCCGAGAATAACGGCTTTGATAATTTCTAAAATATTCATAAGAACCTCTTGTTATCAACTATTAATTATTTGAGCAAGCCGTTTTGAAGCTTTGCGGCGGTTAAGGTGTTTTTCATAAGCATTGAAATTGTCATCGGGCCAACCCCGCCGGGAACGGGAGTTATAAACGAGCATTTATCTGCCGCCGAAGCAAAATCAACATCTCCGCAGAGCCTGCCGTTTTCATCTCTGTTCATACCGACATCAATAACAACGGCGCCCTCTTTAATCATATCGGCAGTAACAAATTTTGCCTTGCCGATTGCGGCAACAAGAATATCCGCCTGACTTGTTATTTCGGATAAATTCTTTGTTTTTGAATGTGTTATTTCAACGGTTGCATTTTCGTGAAGCAAAAGCATTGCCATAGGCTTGCCGACTATATTGCTTCTGCCGATAACAACTGCCTTTTTTCCCGAAATATCAACGCCCGTTGAATGAATAAGCTCCATAACGCCTGCGGGTGTGCAGGGCAGGAAATTATAATCGCCTATCATAATTGCGCCCACATTAACGGGATGAAAGGCATCAACATCCTTTTCGGGACTGATAAGATTGATAACCTCTTTATCATTAAGATGTGAAGGCAGAGGGAGCTGGCATAAAATGCCGTTTATATCCTTTCTTGCATTGAGCTCTTCAACAAGCGCATTAAGCTCCTGCTGAGTTGTGCTTTCGGGCAAAGCGAATTTTTCACTGAAAAAACCAACCTCTGCGCAAGCCTTTTCTTTATTATTAACATAAACCTGCGAGGCGGGATCCTCGCCCACTATTATAACTGCAAGTCCGGGCACAATGCCCTTTTCCTTTAATTGAGCCGTTTCAGCCGCAACCTGCTCTCTGACCGCCCTTGAAACCGCCTTACCGTCTATAATTGCCATATATTAACCTTTCCGCCTGATTCGGCATTTATTTATCTATTACTTTAAAGAAATCGTTTTCGCTTCCTTTACTTTTGCAAACCGTGAACACATACGGCGTTCCGATAATCTCCGCCTGAGGAAGCTCCTCGGCAGGAGGATTCAGCATATATCTGCGGGGAAGCGTTCCCTTTTTCAGCTTAACAAAAAGAACTGCAAGCCAAACGGAGAAAGCAACAACGATAAGTGCAGACAAAAGCTGACTTACTCTGATTGTTGTTGAGCCGATATAGAGGCTATCCGTTCTCATACCCTCAACAACCATTCTTTCAAGCCCGTAGCCTATGCCGTAAAGCAGGAAAACCTCGCCCTTGAAGCTTCTGAATTTCGTTACAACAATATGCAGTATAATAAACAGAAGAATACACCAAACGCTCTCATAAAGAAAGGTTGGATGAACTGCCGAATTAGGATCAACCTGCATACCCTTTTCGGCAAGCGTGCCTTGATTTGCGATAATATTATCTCTTATTTTTTCCGACCACATACGGAAAAGCGCAGTATCGGTGTTTGTTC
>JALEZT010000035.1 GCA_022772725.1 Eubacterium sp. | reverse complement strand
GATTCGCAAACAAAATTCTGACTGTTGCCGTATCTTCCGTATGCGTCAATAACAGGGAGCTTTCCGCCTATAACTGCGCTCGGGTCAAGGCCTGCGGCAAGCAAGGCTTGAGTTATCATTGATGAAACTGTTGTTTTTCCGTGAGTTCCGCAAACACCTATGCAGTTGGAAAATATTCTGCTGACCGCGCCCAAAAGCTCTGCACGCTCAAAGCAGGGGAAGTTTGCCTTTGCATATTCAAGCTCCTCGTTGCCTTTAAGTATTGCGTTGGTGTAAATAACAAGCTGAGTATCGTCGGCTATATTTTCTTTAACCTGACCGAGAAAAACCTTTGCGCCTTCCTTTTCAATTCTTCTGAATGTTTCGGTGTCGTTATTGTCGGAGCCCGTAATCTCATATCCGAGTGATAAAAGTATTTCGGCAAGGGGGCACATTCCCGCTCCGCCGATACCGATAAAATGTATTTTTTTAACACTTTTAAGTATATTATCTATTTCGTTCAAAATAATTCCTCCAAAGATTCATTGCCTATATTATACAACCTTTTTTTGAAAAAATAAACACTAATATCAGTGAACATCAAAAATTTTTAAGCATAGTATAGGGTTAACGGGAGTGTTTTTATGAAAATGAATAAATTTTTTGTTCCATATACAGATGATAAAAGAATGTTTTTTGCTCGGGAATACCTTGAAAATAACGGCTTTATAAGCGTTGAAAGTTATGATAAGGCTGATTTTATTCTGCTTCCCGTTCCCGTAAAAAATTATATGCTTGAGCAGGCAGGAGATAAGCCTGTTTTTTACGGAATGGGCGAACATAAAAACGGCTTTGATTATATGAAAAACGAAAATTATGTGCTGAAAAACGCCGTATTAACGGCAGAGGGCGCAGTTTCTTTTATTGAGGAAAACACCGATTATTCGCTTTTCGGCAGTAAAATTTTAATATTAGGCTACGGACGAATAGGAAAGGCTCTTCATAAAATTCTTAAAGCATACGGTGCCGATATAACCGTTTGTTCAAGAAGCAAGGAATCAAAAACGCTTGCTGAATTTAACGACGCAAAGCATATATATTTTGATGAATTGTCAATTAAAAACGACGCGGATATTATTATAAATACCGTTCCTCATCCCGTATTGACTAAAAAAGAACTCTCGGCAGTTGGAAAAGATACATTAATTCTTGATTTAGCCTCATTTCCCGGCGGAGTTGATACCCTTGTTGCAAAAAGCCTTGGCTTAAAGCTTTTAAACGGAAAAGCAATGCCGTCAAAATACACACAAAAAACCGCCGGATATATTATCGGCGAAGCGGTTATTAATATTATAGAGGAGGAATTTGCTTGAAAATCGGTTATGCCTTAACGGGCTCCTTTTGCACCTTTTCAAAATCAATTGAAGCACTTAAAGGGCTTGTTAAAGCCGGATACGATGTTTATCCGATTATGAGCGAAACCGCTTATTCAACGGACACTCGCTTCGGAGACGCAAAGGATTTTCAAAATGAAATTATATCCATAACAGGCAACAGTATTATCCATAAAATCGAACAGGCAGAGCCGATAGGTCCGAAGAAGCTTTTTGAGGTGCTTTTGATAGTGCCCTGCACGGGAAACACCCTTGCAAAGCTTGCAAACGGCATTGCCGACACAGCGGTAACAATGGCTGCAAAAAGCCATTTAAGAAACTCACGCCCTGTTATAATTGGCGTTTCAACAAATGATGCGCTCGGTGGAGCGGCAAAGAATATCGGAAACCTTTTGAATTATAAAAATTATTACTTTGTTCCGTTCGGTATGGACGATTGTATTCATAAAACAAAATCAATGGTTTGCGACTTTACACAGGTTGAAAAAACTCTTGAAAGCGTAATCAACGGAGAAGAAATATATAAAAAAATATTTTGACTTTTCTTGTAAAAACTTATTGACTTTTTATAATAATTTGTTATATTAAATTCTATGATACAAATGTGTCAAATCGGGTTACAAAGAGGAAGTGCATAATTGGAAAAAATTATTGATCTTAAAGATATTACTGTAAAATACGGTGATAACACCGTTTTGGATAAACTTAATCTTTCAATTAACGAAAAAGAGTTTATAACGCTGCTTGGTCCTTCCGGATGCGGAAAAACAACAACGCTAAGATGCATTGCAGGCTTCGTTGATCCCAACGAGGGCGAAATTGTTTTTGAGGGAAAGGTTATTAATAACATTCCTCCGCACAAAAGAAAGGTAAACACAATCTTTCAGCGTTATGCTCTTTTTTCTCATTTAAATGTGTTTGAAAATGTTGCGTTCGGCCCTGAAATTCAAAAAATGAGCAAGCCCGAAATAAGAGAAACTGTTGCGCAAATGCTCGAACTTGTTAATCTTAAAGGCTTTGAAAAACGCTCAATAAACAGTCTTTCGGGCGGTCAGCAGCAGCGTGTTGCCATTGCAAGAGCGCTTGCAAATAAACCGCATGTTCTTTTGTTGGACGAGCCTCTCGGCGCTCTTGATTTAAAGCTTCGCAAGGATATGCAAAAGGAGCTTAAATCAATTCAAAAGCGCCTTGGAATAACCTTTATTTATGTAACTCACGATCAGGAGGAAGCCCTTTCAATGAGCGACAGAGTTGTTGTTATGGATAAAGGTAAAATTCAGCAGATAGGAACTCCCGAGGATATCTATAACGAGCCAGTTAACGCCTTTGTTGCCGATTTTATCGGCGAATCAAATATCGTTGATGCAGTTATGATTAAAGACTATTTTGTTAGGTTTGCAGGCGTAACCTTTGATTGCCTCGATAAAGGCTTTGCGCCTAACGAGCCTGTTGAAGCAGTTGTTCGCCCCGAGGATATAACGATTTGCAAGGCAGGGGAGAAGGACGCATTAACGGGCGTTATAACTGATGTCGTTTTCAAGGGAACATTTTTTGAAACCTTTGTTGATGTCGGCGGATTTATTTGGCTTGTTCAAACAACCGAATATCACAAGGTGGGCGAAACCGTCGGTATGTATATTGACGCTGATTCAATTCATGTTATGAAGCGCAGTGAATACAGCGGCGAGTTCGGCGATTATTCCTCGTTCTCCGATGAGTTTGACCATATTAATGACGCTGATTACGATTGGGAGGCAGAGAAACAGGATGAAGAATAGTCTTGCCGGCAAGCTTTCCGATAAGCCCTATATTGTTTGGTCTGCTATCTTTATTATTGCTCCGCTCATTATGGTTGCATATTATGCCTTAACAGACACAACAGGCGCTTTCAGCCTTAACAGTATAAAAGCAATTCCCAGCTACACCTCAACAATACTTTTGTCCGTGCTTTACGGAGTTGTTGCAACTGCAATTTGCCTTGTTGTTGGCTATCCGTTTGCCTATTTTATTTCAAAAACAAAGGCAAGCACACAGGGAACAATGGTGCTTCTTGTTATGCTTCCTATGTGGATGAACTTCCTTATAAGAACATATTCTCTTATGACTATTTTGGGCGACACGGGTATAATTAACACAGTTTTAAATTTTTTCGGAATAGACAGTCTTAAACTAATCAATACGGGCGGTGCCGTTATTCTCGGAATGGTTTATAATTTTCTGCCTTATATGATATTGCCGATTTATTCGGTTATGTCAAAAATGGATAATTCTCTTATTGAAGCCGCACAGGATTTGGGCTCAACAAGATTTCAGGTTATGCGCAAGGTTATTATGCCTCTTTCGCTTCCCGGCGTTTTAAGCGGAATAACAATGGTTTTTGTTCCCTGCGTTTCAACCTTTTATATAACCCAAAAGCTTGGCGGAGGGCAGGTTGTTTTAATAGGCGATATTATTGAAACGCAGTTTCAGTCTGCTAATAATTATAACCTCGGTGCAAGCCTTTCGCTTGTTCTTATGGTGCTTATTCTTATTTGCCTCGGCGTTATGAATTATCTCGGTGCAGATGATGAAACGGAAGGAGGAGTTGTTATATGAAGAAAAAAAGACTTTCTCCTTTATCAAAATTTTATCTTGCGCTTATTTTATTTTTTCTGTATGCTCCGATAGGAGTTATGGCTTTGTTTTCCTTTAATGAAAGCACAAGCACATATATTTTCAGCGGCTTTTCTCTTAAATGGTGGGGCGAAATGTTCAATAATTCCGCCGCAACAGATGCTTTGAAAAATTCTTTAATTCTTGCAGTGTGCACCGCGGTTATTTCAACTGTTATGGGCACCTGCGCGGCAGTTGGAATTTTTAATTACAGAAACAAAAGGCTTAAAAGAGCGGTATTAACAGTAACAAATATTCCGATGATGAACCCCGAAATTGTAACGGGTGTTTCAATGATGCTCCTCTTTGTTTTTCTCGGTGCGTCAATAAAAATATCGGATTCGCTCAATTTTTGGTCGCTTCTTGCGGCGCATATAACCTTTTGCCTGCCGTATGTAATTTTAAATGTTATGCCCAAGCTTAAACAGTTTGACATTAATATTTACGAAGCGGCGGTTGACCTCGGCTGTAAGCCCGTTAAAGCCTTTTTTAAGGTTGTTTTGCCCGATATAACCTCGGGAATTATAACAGGCCTTGTTATGAGCTTTACTCTTTCGCTTGATGATTTCATTATTTCTTATTTTACAAGCGGACCGAGCTTTCAAACGCTTCCGATTTATATTTTTTCATTAACAAAAAAACGCGTTAAGCCCGATATGTATGCGCTTTCAACGCTGATTTTCCTTGTTATTCTCGTTTTGCTTATTCTTATGAATGTTGCGCAGTCAAAGGCTGAAAAGGGTAAGAGTGAGAGTAAATGAAGAAATTTTTAATTTTTATTATTTCAATTATTTTTGCACTTATGCCACTTAATCTTTGCGCTCTTGCCGATGATGAAGAGGAAATGTTCACTGATGAGCAGATTGAATATTACGCCTCTCTCGGCTTGCAGGGTACAACAGTTAACGTTTATAACTGGGGAGAATATATTTCCGACGGAGCAGAGGGCTCTATGGATGTTGTTTCGGAGTTTGAACGCTTAACAGGTGCAAAGGTTAATTATACTAATTTTGAATCAAATGAAAATATGTATTCAAAGCTTTCGGGCGGCGGCGTTTCCTATGATGTTATTGTTCCAAGCGACTATATGATTGCAAGGCTGCTTGACGAGGATATGCTTGCCGAAATCAACTGGGACAATATTCCGAATATTAAAAACATTGATGAACAGTATCTCAATCTTTTCTTTGATCCCGAACAGAAATATTCGCTCTGCTATAACGTTGGCACAACCGTTTTGATTTACAACACAAATTATGTTGATGAAAAGCCTGATAGCTGGGATATTCTTTGGGATGAGCAGTATAGAGATAAGGTTTTAATGTTCAACAATTCAAGAGACGCCTTTGCAATCGCTCAGGCGCTTATCGGTCAAAGCTTTAATTCAGTTGAGGAAAGCGAATGGAATGAAGCCGCAGAGCTTCTTGCAGAGCAAAAGGACAGGGTAAATCCCGTTTATGTAATGGATGAAATTTTCAATCTTATGGAAAGCGGAGATTATGCGCTTGCGCCTTATTATGCAGGGGATTATGTTTTGATGTGTGAAAATAATCCCGATTTGGATTTTTGCTTCCCAAAGGAGGGCGTTAATATTTTCTACGACGCCTTTTGTATTCCTAAATGCGTTCAAAATAAAGACGGCGCAGAGGCATTTATTAACTTTATGCATGAGCCGCAGGTTGCGCTTGAAAATGCGGAATATATCTATTATGCTTCTCCGAACAAAACTGTTAGAAACAACGAGGAGCATTCCTTGTTTGGCAGTGAAGCAGTGTATCCCAAAGAAACCCCGAACGGACAGTATTTTAAGAATCTTCCGCAAAACATTCTTGAACTGCAAGCGGATTTGTGGACGCGTGTTAAAAGCGGAAAGCTTTCTGCTTCAAATAAGCAGGAGGAGCAAAAGGTTTATATTGAGTTTGCCGTTTTGGCAGGAGCGGTTGTTGTTTGCATAACGGCAAAGCTTATATTAAATGCAAAAAAGAAAAAATTTGAGGATTTAAGCGATATTTATAATAGGTAATTATGAAATTAACTAATAGCTTTTCGGAAAATATAAAGCATTGCGAATGTGTTATTTTTGATTTAGACGGAACCTTAATTAACACAATTGACGATTTGGGCCTTGCCTGCGATTTTATTTTAAAGGAGCAGGGGATAACGCCTTGCTGGACAAATGAGGATTATAAAAAATTTGTCGGCAACGGCGCAAGGCTTCTTGTTAAGCGAGCATTTAGTAATAAGCTCAGCGAAGCAGAGCTTGACGAGCTATATGCACGCTTTAAGATAAAATATAACGAAATAAAGCTTGACCATGCACACGCTTATGAAGGCATTAAACAGGTTGTTAGCGCATTAAAGAAAAGCGGCAAAAAACTTGTTGTATGCACAAATAAGCCCGATGTTGCCGCAAAGGGAATGGTTGAAGCAATTTTCGGAAAGGAAGCCTTTGATATTGTTCAAGGCGCGGTTGACGGTAAACCGACAAAGCCCGACCCAACCGTTGCGCGTGAGATTTTAACAAATCTCGGTATCAGCCCTAAAAATACGATTTGGATAGGCGACAGTGATGTTGATATTATTTCGGCAAGAAATCTCGGTTGCGAAAGCATTGCGGTAACTTGGGGATTCAGAAGCGCAGAGAGCCTAATTAAAGAGAATCCAGGCGCATTAATTAACGCCCCAAAAGATATTTTAAAAATTTTTAATTTAGATATTGACAACAGATAATTATTCTGTTATAATCTCTATCGTTGCAAGCGAGAGTGGCGGAATCGGCAGACGCGCACGTTTGAGGGGCGTGTGGGGCGACTCGTACGGGTTCAAGTCCCGTCTCTCGCACCAAAAAAGCGAAGTACTCATTTGGGTATTTCGCTTTTTTCATTGTTATAACGGGACTTGAAACGAACTCCAAATTTGCCGTGCAAAGCCTTGCTGGGCAAATTTGGGAGAACAGTCCGGTGGACTGTTCGATAGTTGAGAAGAAAGTCCCGTCTCTCGCACTATATTGAGTATTCATAAGGGATTTGACCTGTGAATACTCAATTTTTTTGCTTAAAATAGAGTTTTGTATATAATTTGATAGTTATTATGTATCGTCGCATTCCTTTCGGAGCGCGACTTTTTGTTTTGTAGGTTTTTATACAGGTTTTAGGGCAAATCCCTAACAAGTGGAATTCGTATGCACAAATTCAATGCTTGCTAAGACTTGTATGTTTTTCGCTTCGAATAGATTTATACAATAAGAGTATTCACTAAGTCTTTGAACTGCGAATACTCTATTTTTTATTTTTTGTTCAACTATTGCAACAAGCTATATAATTGTGATATACTAAATATGCCAAACAAAACCAAATAAATGTAAC
>JALEZT010000034.1 GCA_022772725.1 Eubacterium sp. | reverse complement strand
AAAAACGGAAAAATGATTGATGTTTCAATCGGCCTTTTAACAAAGGAAGAGTTAATCAATTTTATAAATAAGTAATAAGCAAACAAAAACGGGAGGCGTCTGCCTCCCGTTTTCATTATATATTTTTCAGTTTGAATGTTGATTTATATATTCCTCGTATGTGATATATGAAAATGTCATTTCCTCGGGGTCTCCGTGGTTAAATGTGTATTTATAAGCATAGCTTTTGTTCGGAAGCCAAAGCCATTTTTCATAAGGAAGCTTAATGATTTCAATATCATATTTTCCGTCTTCAATTTGCTCCTGCGCATATTCAATGCGAACCTCATTAATTTTGCTGATGCTTGAATAATGATAAAGATTAACTGCAAAAGCAATTGCGCTGATAAGCACTATCGCAGCGTAAATAGCCTTTTTGCTCAATTTACAATCCTTTAAAACCGTGTTTGTTAAATCAGCTATGGGAATTGAAAGCAGAATATATGTTATGAATAAGCACCTGTATCCTATCGGATAAACTATAATCAGCTCGCCGACTGATATTATCGCAAGCGGAATAAAGATAAATGCACTTTTCAACTCGTCCTTTGTGAAAAGCTTTATAAGCGCTGCAAGCGTAAAAATAATATAAATAACGATTAAAGCAATATTTGTGTATTTTGATATAAATGCTTCGTCCTCAATAATACCGTAGGAAAACAGTATTCTCGGAATAAAAATTAAAAAAGAAAGAGAAAAGAAAACATTAAAGACTATTCTTGGAAAACTGCTCAATCTGCTTTTTCGCTTGTTTAAAGCAATTAGAATTATTATCGAAAGGAGAATCCAAAGCGGATACATATCTCCGATATATTTAATTATTCTTCCGATATTTTCTTTAACGGAAGCAATTATACTGTTCAAGTCTCCGCCGAGGAAGCCTCTGTAAAAATCCATTTCGTGGGTAACCTTGTATATTCTCGGAACGGCAACCATAACCGCCGCGCCGGCAATTGCGGAAAAAAGATATATCAGCACAGGTGCAGGCTTTTTCTTTTCAATAATGAAAATAAGAAGAATAACGCCTGCAAGCGCAATGTTAACAACCGTGCTGTTTTCCGAGAAAAGCTGGGCTGAAAAGCCGCAGATAATCAGCAAAGGGTATGCAATTGCTTTATTGATTTTTCCTTTTTCATAAATGCTTTTCAAAATTGATAATGAAATCAGCATCAGCACAACGGGCGGAATATAATTGTAAAAGCCGTGAGACCAAACGAAAACCTCTCGGTAAAACAAAATGGGCAGGCAGTTTACAAGGCAAAAGAAAACGATTAGGTTTTTTCTGCTGAATTTTCCGCAGCAGTATGAAAGCAATGCAATAATTAAAAATATACAGGCGGCTTTAAATAGTGTGTTCAGTATATGTCTGTTGCAAAACAGTTCAACAAATGAATTGCCGAGTAGTCTGCCGTTGCCGTAATGAATACTATAATCCCAAGCCTCTGCAACTGTTTTTAAGCCTGCAGTTAAATAATCGTCGTGCGTGTTTGTGAAAAACCAACATAGAATGGCTTCTGCAAGAAAAATACCGAGTAAAAGAAGTGCGTTGGCAGCATTAACCTGCCTTTTGTTTTTCAATGCTTTTTTCATTTTGATTAATTACTGTTTTTTAAACAGCTTTTTCCTTTCCTTTTTTTGAGACTTTTTTTCCTCCGTTGCATCAATCGGGTGGGGAGCCTTCCAAATGTGAATTCTTCCTGTGTCGTTAAATGCTTTGAGTGTCATAACAGAGATGGGAACAATAAACATTCCCAAAACTCCGAAAAGCTTTAAGCCGAAATAAAGCCCCGCAAGCGTGATAATCGGATTAACTCCGAGCGTGTCGCCGACTATTTTCGGTTCAAGATACTGACGGATAACCGTTATTACGGCATAGATAACAAGCAATCCGATGCCTTGCTTAAAGTTGCCCGTAACCATAGATATTAATGCCCACGGAATAAGTATTCCGCCGGAGCCTGCAACGGGCAAAATATCAAATATTGCTATCGCGATTGCAATTAAAACAATATAGCTATTGTTCATAATTCCGAGAGCAGTTAAAATTGTAAATCCCAAACTCAACTCGCAGAAGGTTATAAACATTATCAGTCCGTATGCACGAACCATTTTTAATATTGTGTTAGAGAAAACCTGCTTGATTTCAACAAGAAGATTTTTCTTGCCGTCGGGCAGTTGAAGCTTAATGAAGGCAACGATTTTATCGTAATCCTTTGTGAAAAGTATCCACGCAACAATGCCGATAACTATTCCGATAATAACGCTCGGAACATTTTTGGCAACGCTGTAAACTCCCGTAACACCTGTTGTTATGGTGTTTTTGATTGTTGAGGAATCAATTCCGAAGGCAGTTAAATCAAAATCGTTTGAAAGCGCAGTAAGCGCGTTTACTATGCTTTCGGAAACAGAGGAGTAAAGCTTATCGGGCAGAAAGCTTAAAAATTTCAGCAGAGCGTTTTGCAAATCCTGAATAAACACGGGAAAATCTGAAAGCTGAGAGGTTAAGTAGGATAAAAATCCTCCAACCTGCCGAATAAAGTTTGAAAGTATTATAATAACGGGAACAAGAATTATTGAAATGCTCAGCAACACAAGAAGAATAGACCAAAGCGTGTGGCATTTATGCTTTGTTTTTTTATCAAGCCAGCGTTGAGGCTTTTGAAGCAAAACCGCAAAAAAGAAAGAGAGTAAAAACGGTGCCGCTACCCAAAAAAAGTATTTAAAAAAAACAAAAACAAGCGCAAGTATAACCGCAATGTATGCAAGGTTAATTAAAAACGCCCGCCTTTTTTCAACAGTTTCAGTCATTTGTTTTCTCCTTAATATTTTATATAAAATTATTCTACACTAATAATAAATCAATAATCAATATTATTCAAGAAATAAAATGAAAAATTTATATTTTTCTCTTGTATATTTAAGAATAATGTGCTATTATATCAAAAGTGTTTTTCACAGCAACACAGTTGTACACGGGTGGTGGACAAAATGGCAAAATTAAAATACCTGCTTGTAAACGCCGATATACTCCCTGAGGTGTATAAAAAGGTTTCATTTGCAAAGGAGCTTCTTGCCTCGGGCGAAGCGCAGAATGCAAGCCAGGCGGCAAAAATGGCAGGCATTTCAAGATCTGCATACTATAAGTATAAAGACGGAGT
This sequence comes from Eubacterium sp., assembly GCA_022772725.1. GTDB lineage: Bacteria > Bacillota > Clostridia > Oscillospirales > Acutalibacteraceae > Eubacterium_R. The sequence goes on along the minus strand of JALEZT010000034.1, from coordinate 2,803 downwards.
TTTTGAATATAACCCCGAAAATGCAGATGAAATGGTTTCTCTTTCGTTGAAGCTTAAAGATAATAAGGGTGTTTTGTCTGCCGTAACCAACGAGCTTTATCTTGTGGGAGCAAATGTGCTTTCAATCAATCAGGAGGTTCCGCAAAACGGGATTGCAAATGTTTTGCTTTCCGTAAGAATAACGGAAATGACCGTTGATGCAGACACTCTGGTTGAAAAGCTAAAAACGCTCGGTGGAGTTAAATCCGCAGAAATTAAAAATTAATTCCGTAGGAGGTCAAAATATGAAGGTTGCAGTTATGGGATACGGAACCGTCGGAAGCGGAGTTGTTGAGGTTATTGAGTCTCACGGCAAGGTTATTTCAAAGCGCACCGGCGGCGAAGCGCTTGAAGTTAAATATATACTTGATTTGCGCGATTTTCCGGAGGATCCCCATCAAAATCAGTTTACAAAGGATTTTAACGATATTCTTAATGATCCCGAGGTTAAGGTTGTTGCCGAAACCATGGGAGGAGTAAATCCCGCCTTTGATTTTACAATGAAGCTGCTTAAAGCAGGCAAATCCGTTGTAACTTCAAATAAGGAGCTTGTTGCGCAGAAGGGGCTTGAGCTCCTTGCCGCCGCAGAGGAAAGCGGAACAAATTATCTGTTTGAAGCAAGCGTTGGCGGCGGTATTCCGATTATTCGCCCGATGGCGCAATGCCTTGCGGCAAACAATATTGAGGGCGTTGCAGGCATTTTAAACGGAACAACAAACTTTATTTTAACTAAAATGATTGAAGAGGATATGAGCTTTGAGGATGCCTTGAAGCTTGCGCAGGATAACGGCTATGCCGAAAAGGACCCAACGGCAGATGTTGAGGGGCACGACGCATGCAGAAAGGTTTGTATTCTCGCTTCTCTTGCCTTCGGAAAGCATGTTTATCCGAATCAGGTTGAAACAGAGGGTATTTCAAATATAACCCTTGAAGATGTTTCTTATATTTCATCTGCAAACGGTGTTATCAAGCTTCTCGGTCAGATTAAATATATTGATGAAAACAGCATTGCCGCTTTTGTCAGCCCTGCCGTTGTTTATAACGGAAGCCAGCTTGCAAGCGTAAGAGATGTTTTCAATGCAATTCTCGTTAGAGGAGATGCCGTCGGCGATGTTTGCTTTTACGGCAGAGGCGCAGGAAAGCTCCCGACTGCTTCGGCGGTTGTTGCCGATATGGTTGACTGCGCAAAGCATATTGAAAGAAGAAAAATCTTCGGCTGGGGAGCAGGCGATGAGGATTATGTTGTTGATTATAAGGCAACCATCGAAATGCCGTTCTATGTTAGGGCAAAAATCTCTGAAAATGAGGCTTTAAGCCGTTTTTCAAATGTTAAATTCCTTTCAAGAGCAGGTCAGCCGTCTGATGAAATCGCATTCATAACAGATGAAATGACGGAAAATCAGCTTCTCAAAAAGCTTGAGGGCGTTAATGTTCTTAATATAATCAAGGTAACAAATTATTAATTCGGAGGATATTATTCAAATGGCGCTTATTGTTCAAAAATTCGGCGGATCTTCCGTTGCAGACGCCGCAAGGGTAATGAATGTTGCACGCATCGTTACCGACACCTATAAGGCAGGAAACGATGTTGTTGTTGTTGTTTCCGCGCAGGGCGACACAACGGATGATTTGATTGAAAAGGCTCGCGAAATCAATCCAAACGCCGCAAAGCGAGAAATAGACCAGCTTTTAACGGCAGGAGAGCAAATTTCAATTTCTCTTCTTGCAATGGCAATCGAGAAGCTCGGCTTCCCCGTAATTTCGCTTCTTGGCTGGCAGGCAGGCTTTAACACTAATTCGGTTTACGGCTCTGCAAGAATTAAGAATATAAAAACAAACAGATTGCAGGCAGAGCTTGCAAAGCACAATATTATTGTTGTTGCAGGCTTTCAGGGTATCAACCGTTACGACGATTTAACAACCCTCGGCAGAGGCGGCTCCGATACCTCGGCGGTTGCAATTGCCGCTTCGCTTCACGCAGATAAATGCCAGATATTCACGGATGTTGAAGGCGTTTATACTGCCGATCCCCGCAAGGTTAAGGGCGCAAGAAAGCTTGAAGAGATAACATACGACGAAATGCTTGAGCTTGCAACGCTCGGCGCGCAGGTGCTTAACAACCGCTCGGTTGAAATGGCTAAAAAATATTCTGTTGAACTTGAAGTTCTTTCATCATTAAATCCCGTTCCGGGAACTATTGTTAAGGAGAAGGTAAAAATGGAAAAAATGCTTATCAGAGGCGTAACAAAGGATAAGGATGTTGCGCTTATATCAGTTGTTGGTTTAGACGATAATCCCGGAGTTGCTTTCAGAATTTTTTCAAAGCTTGCTCAAAAAAATATCAATGTTGATATTATTCTTCAATCTGTCGGCAGAGACGGAACAAAGGATTTAACCTTTACCGTTTCAAAGGATAACGGCCCTGTTGCTATTGAGCTCTTAAAGGGAATGAGCGATATAGATGATAAGGAAATCAAATGCTCAACAAATGTTGCAAAGGTTTCAATAGTAGGCGCAGGTATGGAATCACATCCGGGCACAGCATCAACTATGTTTGAGGCACTTTATGCTCAAAATATTAATATTCAAATGATTTCAACATCTGAAATTAAAATTTCCGTTATTATTGACGCAGATGAGGCAGACCGTGCCGTAACTGCCGTTCATAATGCATTTTTACCAAACGATTAATTTAATTACAGTAAGGAGCACCCACATTTGCAGGGTGCTCTTTTTGCTTGACAGATTATATATTATAATATAA
>JALEZT010000012.1 GCA_022772725.1 Eubacterium sp. | reverse complement strand
ATCCTTTGAGGTCATAACCTCTGAAATCTGATAAAAGCTTCCGTCATAAATGTAATAGCCTGTTTCCGCTCTGCAAACAACGGTGCAGGTTCCGCCGGCAACCGCCCAATAATGACCGGTGCTGTCTATTTTTCCTATGCCGTCTGTTACGGAGCCGTCATTCATAACGGGTTCGCCGTTTTCATCTGTTAAGAGATTGCCCTCCTCGTCTGTTTCCTGATAAGCGTCGCCTGCCCACAGATATTCCGTTTCCTGCGTTTCTTCATTCCATACGGCTATTCCCCAATGGAGATAAAGATTATCTGCGGTTGCAACACGGTTTGGATAAACCGTTGCGTGGCAATATTCGTCGCCGCCAATATTTATCATTTCATAATCGGTTGTTATTTCAACATCGCTCAAATACCGTCCCGTTTTTCCCGTTACGGTAACATCGTATGTTTTTGAAATATTATTCGCCGCCGATGTGGCAGTTATGGTAACTGTTTGCTGTGAATATTCGCCGAGCGAGCCGCCTGCGTCTCTGCCCGTTATTGTTCCTGTTACGGGGTCAACCGAAGCGATGCTCGGGTCGCTTGAAGTCCATGTTATATCGTCTGTTATTGCCGCAACGGGCTTTGTGTCTGTTATTTCAAGCTGAATTTGAGCTCCCTCTTTAACGGCGGTTGCACCCGTGATTTTGAAATCCGTCATCGGAACGCCTTCAACAACCGTAAAGGTTATGGAGTCATTTGTTGTGAATTGAAGAATAATATTTGCAATAATTTTTACGGCAGTTGCGGTAAGCTGAACAGGGTCTGCCGTGTCGCCCGCAATATCTGCAATTGCAAAGCAGGTGTCCAGAATTGCGGCAAGAACATTTCTGTTCATATCGAGACCGACATATTTTATGAGTATATCCGCAACCTGACCCGAATCTATGGTTCCCGTGTTTTGAAGCTCATAGATATAGTTTATGTATTTCAAAAGATTGTTGATGAAGCCTTCCGTATCGGGAGAAACAAGAATGGTTACCGTTCCCGTGTTTTTAAAGGTAACAAGTCCCGAATCGTCAACGGTTGCAACAACCTTTCCGTTATCAAAAATCGAAGAGCTTTTAACAGAATAGATAACGCCCATGTGGAGCCTTGTGGGCGTTGTGCAGGCTGAAAGCTGAACCTTTGAGCCCTTTGCAACGGTTGTCGGTACATCCTGCTTATTTGTTATATGAGTTCCGTTTGGAATGAAATCGGCATAAATTTCCTCAGATTTGTTAACAACAACGCTGAAGCTGTCTTGGTCAAGAACGGTTCCGTCTGCATCATACATTGTGCAGTAAATAATTGTGTGAACCTTATCAAGATATTGACGCAGGGAATCAATAAGCTCGCCCTTATAGGAGTCGATATATTGAGCAAGGATTGAATCGGAGCCGAAGGCATCCTCAACAAGGCTGACGATTTGGTCGGCATCCATTGTGTCAAGATTTACCTTATCATTGAACAAAACCTTTTCGAGAGCCTTTTTCATAAGACCTCCGACAAGCGGAATTGTTCCAACCTCATTATCAAGCCAAAGCCTTACTGCCGCACCCTTTGAGGAGTCAAACGCACGAACAAGGCCGTCCTCCGTTACATCGCAGACAGTCGGTGTGTCGCTCGTCCATTTAACATATCCGTTATCGGGCAGAGAGCAATCGATAAAGCTATACTGAAACTGCTTTTTATCGCCCTCAACCATATACTCGATATACGGAGATTCCCCGTCCTCGGCAAATTCGGGAACGAGTGTTCCGTCCTCATAAAAGATTTCAACCGTATAGATGCCTATAACACCACCGTCTCCGGCGAACGCAGAAAAGCACGGCGTTAAACTGCAAAAAACAGTCAGCACCGAAAGAAAAATGCTTATTATGCGTTTTCTTGTTTTTTGAGATTTCATAAGCTTAGCCTCCACATCTAAAACTTATATAAAAATTTACATATTAATTAATAATACACCATTATCGGTAATATTATATCTTTTTTTACAATTATATTCCATTGTCATAATCGACAAATTTTATTATTCCGAATTGTATATTTTTACTAAACAAAAAGTAAAATTCCGCAGAAAAAGCATCTGCGGAATTTCAATATCCTCTGTTCTTTTTTATCATTCACAAACAAAAAGCTCGCAGATAAGTGCCGAGGAGCCGTCCTCCTGCGTTATCAGCTTTCGTGAATCTTTTACACAAACGGTTTTTGAACCTTTTGCGGAAATTTTATATGTAATTTCACTTTTTCCGCCCTTTGAAATCTGCTTTCTTATGTCGTCCTCAAGGGGCTCTGACGGCTGAGGAATAAGCCTTGAAAGGTCGCCCGAAAGCTTCTCGAAGAAGTCGCTTCTCGAATACTGAATAAGGCGAACAAAATCGCCGCTGATAAGGTCGCAGATAAACGGCTTTTCGGGTGTTGTAAAGAATATTGCGCCATTAAGATTTTTAAGCAGATTAACAAGCTTATCGTTTGCCTCATCTGCCTTTTTTTCAGCATCCTTTATTCTTGTTATATCGGTAAAAACGGCGTGAAAAATCGGGCTTCCGTCCTCGTCCTTTTTATGCACGGCAGCGTTGCATTTGCACCAAATATATGAGTTTTTATGCGGCATAACTCGATATTCCAAATCTATTTCCTCGCCCGTTGCCATTGCTCTGCCGACTGCCTGAAAAACAAGCGTTTTATCCTCGGGATGAATAAGCTCGTCAATGCGATACGCCTTACTGTTAAAGCTATCCTTATCCGTTGCGAAAAGTCGGCAGCACGCCTCGTTAAGATAGAGTGCCTCAAAGTGCATATTCGGCGTTACCTTAAACAGACAAACACCGCCCGAAACAAGGTCTATAAGATGGTTAACCTCGCGCGCCTGCTCTCTTAATTTTTCTGTTTTTTCCCTGCTTCTTGAAACGTCTGCAAAAACAAGCCTGCAAAGTGAAGAATTTTCATAATTTTGAGCGGTGCAATGAACAAAATCACGCCTGCCGTCTTTTTTGATAACATCAAAATCCATATAGATATACGGGGAATCCTTTTTGCAGATTTTAGACAAAACCTCCTGCCTTTCGGGCGGAATGATTATTTCCTGCAAAAAAAGCTTTCCCTGATGGATTTTTGACGGATGAACTCCGAAAAATGAGGAAAAATGACTGTCTGAATCAATAACCCTGAAATTATCCTCTTTATCAACAACGCAGTTTAAAAAATCAACTTCAAATGCTCGTTCCTCTGTGTTTTCATTCACTTTAAAAACGAAACTCCCTTCATCAAACCGATGTTTAATCATCAATTTTGCAGGTGCTCAACACACCAACAGTATATTATATCGGCATTATAACACAAAAATTATTTATTTGCGAACAATTTGTTAATATTTATGCCGAAAATTAAAATTTGCTATATGCAAAAGCAAAACAATGTGTTATTATACTAATAATAATTTTTTCTGATTATGAAAAGGAGAGCAAAATGGCAGAGGTTTTCAGAATTTTTGTTGAAAAGAAAAAAGGAAACGACATTGAGGCAAGGCATATCCTTGACGACCTTAAAACAAATGTGGGCATAACCGCGCTTGAAGATTTAAGGCTTATCAACAGATATGACGCGCAGGGACTTACAAAAGAGGAATTTGACGAAGCGGCACGCCTTATTCTTTCCGAGCCGAACCTTGATAATATATACACATCACTTGAAATTGAAGGCGGCTGGAAATGCTTTGCAACGGAATTTCTTCCCGGTCAGTACGACCAAAGAGCAGACAGCGCGGCTCAATGTATTCAGCTTCTTACGGCAGGCGAACGCCCCGAAATTCTGAGCGCAAAAATTATTGCCGTTAAGGGCGATATAACCGACGAAGAATTTAACAAAATCAAGGCATACATAATTAACCCCGTTGAATCACGCGAGGCTTCAATGGCTCTGCCCGAAACGCTTGACATTAAAGCGGACGTTCCTGCCGACATTGCAAGAATTGACGGCTTTATCGAAAAAACAGACGAGGAAATCGCAGATTACCATAAATCAATGGGCTTTGCAATGAGCATTGCGGATTTATGCTGGGTGCGCGATTATTTCAAAACAGAAAAAAGAAATCCCAGCCTTACAGAGCTTAAAGTTATTGATACATATTGGAGCGACCACTGCCGCCACACAACATTCAGCACAAAGCTTGACAGTATTACAGTTGAAAAATCAAAATACGCAAAAGCGATTGAGGACGCATTAAGTCAGTATTTCGAGATAAGAAAAGAGGTTTACGGCACGCGCGAAAAGGATGTTTGCCTTATGGATATGGCGTGCATCGGAACAAAGGTGCTCAAAAAGCGCGGAGAAATAACAAACCTTGACGAAAGCGAAGAAATCAACGCTTGCTCCATTGAGGTTCCCGTTATTATTGACGGAAAAGAGGAGCAATGGCTTGTTCAGTTTAAAAACGAAACACATAACCATCCAACGGAAATTGAACCCTTCGGCGGCGCGGCAACCTGCCTCGGCGGTGCAATCCGCGATCCGCTTTCGGGCAGAGCCTATGTTTATCAGGCAATGCGCGTAACAGGTGCGGGCGACCCAACCGTTTCCTTTGAGGACACGCTTGACGCAAAGCTTCCGCAGAGAAAAATAACAACGGGAGCGGCGCAGGGATATTCAAGCTACGGAAACCAAATAGGCCTTGCAACAGGACAGGTTACCGAGCTTTATGACGACGGCTATGTTGCAAAGCGTATGGAGATAGGCGCAGTTATAGGTGCTTCTCCGAAGGCAAATGTTATCCGCGAGGTTCCGCAGGAGAACGACATTATCGTTCTTTTGGGCGGCAGAACGGGACGCGACGGCTGCGGCGGCGCAACAGGCTCTTCAAAGGCGCACAATAGCTCATCAATTGAAACCTGCGGCGCAGAGGTTCAAAAGGGTAATCCCCCAACAGAAAGAAAAATTCAAAGGCTCTTCCGCAAGGCAGAGGCCGCAAAAATGATTAAAAGATGCAACGATTTCGGCGCAGGCGGTGTTTCCGTTGCTATCGGCGAGCTTGCAGACGGACTTAAAATAGATCTTGATAAGGTGCCGAAGAAATATGACGGACTTGACGGCACGGAGCTTGCCATTTCCGAATCGCAGGAAAGAATGGCGGTTGTGCTTGACAAGAACGATGTTGATAAATTCATCAGCCTTGCAAACGAGGAAAACCTTGAAGCAACGCCCGTTGCGGTTGTTACCTCCGAAAACAGACTTGTTATGACTTGGAGGGGCGACACAATAGTTGACATAAGCCGCGATTTCCTTAACACAAACGGCGTTACTCAGCACGCAGACGCAGTTATCGGCGCAGTTGACGAAAATGAAAATTACAGAAATACCGTTCCTGCCGAGCTCAAGGGCAAAAAGCTCTCAGAGGCTCTTAAATGCAATCTTTCAAGACTTGAGGTTTGCAGTCAAAAGGGACTTGTTGAGCGATTTGACTCATCAATCGGCGCGGCAACGGTTAATATGCCCTACGCAGGCGCATATCAGCTTACTCCTGAGGAGGCTATGGTTGCAAAAATCCCCGTTGAAAGCGGAGAAACAGACACGGCAACCGCTATGTCATACGGCTTTATTCCGAAGCTTTCGCGTTGGAGCCCGTTCCACTCCTCTGCCTTTGCCGTTACGGAATCACTTGCAAAGCTTGCCGCAGTAGGCTGTAATCCGAGCGAGGCAAGGCTTACCTTCCAGGAATATTTTGAACGGCTTAATGATGACCCGAAGCGTTGGGGCAAGCCCGCGGCGGCTCTTTTGGGCTCAATTACCGCTCAAATCGGATATAAAACTCCGTCTATCGGCGGTAAAGACAGTATGAGCGGCTCGTTTAATGAGCTTGATGTTCCGCCTACTCTCGTTTCCTTTGCGGTTGGTATGACAGAGGCTTCAAAAACAGGCTCTGCATTATTCAGCAAGGCAGGCTCTAAGGTTGTTATGCTCGACATTCCTGTTTGCGAGAACTCGGGATTGCCCGAATACGATAAGGCAATGGCTCTTATGATGAGAGTTTATGAGGGCGTGAGAAGCAAAAAGGTGCTTTCAGCCTCTGTTGTTAAAGAGGGAGGCGCCGCCGCGTGCGTTTGTAAAATGGCATTCGGAAACAAAACAGGCTTTACCTTTGCACAAAATCTTGATGCAGAAACACTTTTCGCCGCAAAGCAGGGCAACATTGTTGCAGAGCTTGCAGACGGCGCAGAGGAATTATTTGACGGCTTTAATATTACCGAGCTCGGCACAACAAACGATAACGGCGTGTTTATCATAAACGGCGACGTGCTTACGGTTGACGAGCTTATTGACGAATGGACAGGCAAGCTTGAAGGCGTTTTCCCGACGGACAGCAGGGCAACTGCCGCAATGCCGCAGGAAATTGAGCTTTCAAACGAGCGTTCAATATTTATTTGCAAAAACAAGGTTGCAAGGCCAAAGGTATTCATCCCTGCATTCCCCGGCACAAACTGCGAGGTTGACACGGCAAGAGCCTTTGAAAAGGCAGGCGCAGAAACGGAAATACTTGTTGTTAAAAACCTTTGCGCTAATGATATTAACGAAACAATTGAAAAGATGGTTAAGGCTATCGGCGAAAGCCAAATTGTTATGCTTCCCGGCGGATTTTCGGGCGGTGATGAACCCGAGGGCTCGGGCAAATTCATTGCAACAACATTCAGAAACCCAAGAATCAAGGAGGCAATCGAAAAGCTTCTTAATTGCAGAGACGGACTTATGCTCGGTATCTGCAACGGCTTCCAAGCGCTTATCAAGCTCGGTCTTGTGCCCTACGGCGAGATAAGAGAGATTAAGCCCGACGACCCAACGCTTACCTTTAACACAATCGGCAGACATATTTCGCAGATGGCTTACACAAGAGTTACAAGCACAAAATCTCCGTGGCTTTCGGGCGTTAGCGCAGGAGATGTTTTTGCCGTTCCGATTTCACACGGCGAGGGCAGATTTGCCGCTAATGACGAGGTTATCAAACGCCTTGCCGAAAACGGACAGATTGCAACGCAATATGTTGACCTTAACGGAAGCCCCGTTGCCGAAATGCCGTTTAACCCGAACGGCTCCGTTTGCGCAGTTGAGGGTATCACCTCGCCCGACGGACGCGTTTTCGGTAAAATGGGCCATTGCGAAAGAAAGGGCGAAAATCTTTACAAGAATGTTCCGTTTGAAAAGGATATGAAGATATTTGAGAGCGGAGTTAATTACTTTAAATAATAAAACTGTTAGTTAAGCCGTTGACATTTCGACAACGCAGTATAACGGAAAAAGACACATTATTAAAGCCGTTGGATTTTTTCATTAGGCAAGGCGGCAGAAAAATTTCGTCGACGGGCGCATACACTCTGTATGTAACCGAGCGGAATTTTTCGACAACGCAGTATAACGGAAAAAGACACGGCTTGGGAGGACTGGATTTAATGAAATATGTAGTAGTTTTATACGACGGAATGGCAGACTATCCCGTTCCGGCGCTTGACGGAAAAACACCGATGATGGTTGCAAATAAGCCTAATCTTGATTATCTTGCGCAAAGAAGCGAGGTTGGACTTGTGCGCACCGTTGCAAAGGGACTTAAACCGGGAAGCGATGTTGCAAATATGAGTGTTATGGGCTTTGACCCTATGAAATATTACACGGGAAGAAGTCCGCTTGAAGCGGCTTCGATAGGAATTGATATGCTTCCGAGCGATGTTTCGCTTAGGTGCAATCTTGTTACGCTTTCCGAGGACGATAAGCCCTATGAGGAAAAAACTATTGAGGATTACTGCGCAGACGATATTTCCTCTGCCGAGGCGGAAATTCTTATCAAGGCGGTTGACGAAGCACTCGGCAACGCCGTTTTCAGATTTTATCCCGGAGTTTCTTACAGGCACTGTCTTATCTGGGCAAACGGAACAACAGAGCTTGGAAATATGACGCCTCCTCACGATATTACGGGAAAGGTTATAACCGATTATTTATCAAAGAGCGAAAACGCAAGGCCGCTTATTGAAATGATGAAAAAATCCTATGATATTCTTAAAGACCACCCTGTTAATATTGAGAGAAAGAAAAGAGGAAAAAGGCCTGCAAACTCCATTTGGCTTTGGGGCGAGGGAACAAGACCTGCAATAAGCCCGTTTGAAGATATTTACGGAATTAAGGGCGGTGTTGTTTCCGCAGTTGACCTTATTAAAGGAATCGGCGGATGCGCAAAAATGGAGGTTGCCGAGGTTGAGGGCGCAACAGGATATATAGACACTAATTTTGAGGGCAAGGCAAGGGCAGGACTTGATTTACTTGAAAGAAACGACCTTGCATATATTCATTTTGAGGCAACCGATGAATGCGGACACAGAAATGAGCCCGAAAACAAGGTTCGCGCTATTGAAATGATAGACGAAAGAGTTCTTCCTATTCTTTTTGAAGGACTTAAAAAATATGACGATTACAAAATTATGGTGCTTCCCGACCACCCAACCCCGATTGTTACGCGCACGCACGCAAGCGACCCCGTGCCGTATTTGATTTATCATAAAAGCAAAGAGATTGAGGGCGTTGAAACAATAAACGAGGAAACTGCCGCCGCAACGGGCAACTTTATTGATTTCGGACCAAGCATTATGACGCATTTTCTTAAAGACTGATGAATATGAAAAAATATAAAAAAGGCGCAGTTATACTGCTTTGCGCCGTTATTTCAACAGGCTTTTGTGCCTGCTCCGATAAATCAACCGAGCAAAACGGGGCAGACTTAAAGGAGAGCGAAAGCACAACCGCTTATGAGGAAATAACGGATTCAAGAAATGACGAAAATGTTATTATAGATGAAAAAACTGCCGAGGAGCTTGCATACAGCGCTCTTTGCGAAACGGATTTTTCCGATTTCGGAATTGAGGCAACGCTTGACGATTTTGAGCTTGAATCCTGCGAGCTAAACGACGGCGGCTGGCGGCGTGAGGAATACGGCTACACAACAAAGGTTTGGACTGTAACCTATAATAACAAAAACACACTTTGCGACAGTATCTATTTTGATATAAGCGAACAGGGCGGAGCCCTGCTTTACTGCGGCTATCAGGGAGACTGAGCAAAATTTAAGGAGAGGATAAAAATGAAACTTGATACTATTTGCGTTCAGGGCGCATACAAGCCGAAAAGCGGCGAGCCGAGAGTTGTTCCGATAATTCAAAGCACAACATATAAATACGATTCAAGCGACGCTATGGGAGATTTATTTGACCTTAAAACAAGCGGATATTTCTATTCAAGGCTTCAAAACCCAACCTGCGATTACGCGGCGGCAAAAATTGCCCTGCTTGAAGGCGGCGTTGCGGGAATGCTTACGGCAAGCGGACAGGCGGCTAATTTCTATGCCGTGTTCAACATTGCTCAGGCAGGCGACCATGTTGTTTCAAGCTCTGCCATTTACGGCGGAACCTTTAACCTTTTCAATGTTACAATGAGAAAGCTCGGAATTGATTTTACCTTTATTCCGCCTACTGCAACAAAGGAGGAAATTCAAGCCGCAATCAAGCCAAACACAAAATGTATCTTTGGCGAAACAATTTCCAACCCAAGCCTTGATATTCTTGATATTGAGTTGTTTGCACAGGTTTCACACGAAAACGGTATTCCGCTTATCATTGACAACACCTTTGCAACACCCGTTAACTGCCGTCCGTTTGAATTCGGATGTGATATTGTTACCCACTCAACAACAAAATATATGGAGGGCCACGCTTCAACAATCGGCGGTGCAATAGTTGACAGCGGTAAATTCAACTGGGCGCAAAACGATAAATTCCCCGGACTTACCACTCCCGACGAAAGCTACCACGGCTTAACCTATTCAAAGGATTTCGGCGAAGCCGCTTATATAACAAAGGCAACCGTTCAGCTTATGAGAGATTTGGGCTCTATTCAGGCTCCACAGAATGCTTTTCTTCTCAATGTCGGCCTTGAAACGCTTCATTTAAGAATGGCGCGCCATTGCGAAAATGCAAAAAAGGTTGCGGAATATCTTAAAAATAACGAGAAAATAAGCTGGGTTAAGTGCGCAATGCTTGAAGATGATGAGCAGTATGATTTGGCTCAAAAATATATGCCAAACGGCACCTGCGGCGTTGTTTCCTTCGGCATTAAGGGAGGAAGAAAGGCGGCAACCGTATTTATGGACAGCCTTCAACTTGCCGCAATAGTTACCCATGTTGCAGACGCACGCACCTGCTGCCTGCACCCTGCTTCAACAACTCACCGTCAGCTTTCGGACAGTGAGCTTGAGGAGTGCGGAGTTACACCCGATTTGCTTCGCTTATCCTGCGGAATTGAAGCGGCAGAGGATATCATTGAGGATATTCAGCAGGCGCTTGATAAAACCTGAAAAAAACACCGAAGGGCTGTTAAAAAATGTTTGTTGATATAGCAAAAATAAAAATTAAAGCAGGAAACGGCGGAGCGGGCGCAGTTGCCTTTCACCGTGAAAAGTATGTTGCCTCGGGCGGTCCCGACGGCGGCGACGGCGGCAAGGGTGGAGACATTGTTTTCGTTGTTGACGACAACCTTGCAACGCTTGCCGATTTCCGATATAAAAGAAAATACACCGCAAAAAACGGCTTGCCCGGAGAGGGCGATAAAAGGCACGGCAAAAACGGCGAAAGCCTTGAAATAAGAGTTCCCAGAGGAACAATTATCAAAGAGGCAACAACAGGCGCCGTTATGGCTGATATGAGCAAAACGGAACGCTTCGTTGCGGCAAAGGGCGGCAAGGGCGGCTGGGGAAATCAGCACTTTGCAACGCCGACCCGTCAGGTTCCCCGCTTTTCAAAGCCCGGTATGCCCGGCGAGGAATGGGAGGTCAGCCTTGAATTAAAGCTTCTTGCAGATGTTGGGCTTTTGGGCTATCCCTCCGTCGGCAAATCAAGCCTTATCTCTGTTGTTTCTCAGGCAAAGCCAAAAATCGGAGATTATCATTTCACAACGCTTGTTCCCAACCTCGGCGTTGTTTCCATGGGCGAGGGAAGCTCGTTTGTTATTGCCGATATACCCGGACTTATTGAGGGCGCAAGTGAGGGAATAGGACTTGGACATGAATTTTTAAGGCATGTTGAAAGATGCCGTCTGCTTGTTCACATTGTTGATGTTAGCGGCTTTGAGGGCAGAAATCCGAAGGAGGATTTCAAAAAAATAAACGAGGAGCTTGTTAAATTTAACCCCGAGCTTGCCGAAAGACCGCAGATTGTGGCAGGCAACAAGATTGATATGGCAGAGCCCGAGCAGATTGAGGATTTCAAAAATTGGATTGAAGCGCAGGGCTATGAATATTATTCTATCTGCGCGCCTATCTGCGAGGGCACAAAGGAGCTTATGCAGGCGGTTTGGAATAAATTGCAAGCTCTTCCGCCCATCAAGGAATACAAGGCAGAGGAAATTCCGCCCGAAGCATTCATTAAAAAGGATGAGGGCTTTAAAATTTCACAGCCCGAAAGGGGCTACTTTATTGTTGAAGCATCTTGGTTTCCCCGTGTTCTTCAAGGCGTTGAGGTTGAGGATTACGAAAGCCTGCAATATATGCAAAGAGTGCTTGAAAAAAGCGGCGTTTTCGACGCACTTCGAGAGCAGGGTATTCAGGAGGGCGACACCGTTTCAATTTACGATGTTGAATTTGAATATGTGCCGTAAAATCACAATAAAAAGCGGAGAGCTTATATGAGATTTAATGATAAAAATGTTAATCCAAAGCAATTAAGCCCGCTTAACCTTGCGTTTATCGGCGACTGCATTTATGAAATTTTGGTGCGCGAGGAGCTTGTTTGCACGGCAAACCGCCCCGTAAACGATTTGCACAGGGAAAGCGTTAAATTCGTTTGCGCAAAGGCACAAACAGAGGCATATTCCAAAATTAAAGATATTTTAACAGAGGAAGAAGAGGCGCAGTTTAAGCGCGGAAGAAACGCCAAAACAGGCCATTCGCCAAAGAGTGCGTCGGACGCGGAATACCACACAGCAACAGGCGTTGAGGCGCTTTTCGGATACCTTTATTTAACGGAGCAAAACGAAAGAATAAAGGAGCTTTTCAAAATAATCTGCGAATAATGATATACATTCGGTATTCGGCAGGGGCAAGCCCCTGCCCTACGAAGCAATGAAAACATATATAAACTTTATAAAAAGACCTGATGCGAAAGCATCAGGTCTTTTTTTGTTACTCGTTATTCTTTTTTTCGGCGGTGCCGTAAGGACAGCAGGCGCCGCAGGAGGAGCAATCGCATCCGCAGGAGGATTTGCCCTTTTTCTTATCCTTAACTAATTTATAAATAATTGCGCCGGCAATAAGAATAACAACCGCAAGCACAAGCGCCGTTGGCAAATTCATAAGCCATAACCGCCTTTCTGTTTTTTAGCATTGACCTTAATTCTTTTTAAATGACCGTTTTCATATTTGTTTTTTCTGAAAAGAAGACAGGCAAAGCCGTTGAAGCTACGCCTCTTCAACCTCAATATTTGCCGCATCTGCCTTGCGCAGAGAAAGCTCATAATTTCTGACGGTTACTTCAATGGGGTCGCCGAGCGGGGCAACCTTGCGTATGTAAACCTCAACACCCTTAGTTATTCCCATATCCATAATTCTTCTTTTAAGTGCGCCCTCGCCGTTTATTTTTTTAACGGTTACGCTTGAACCGATTTTTGCATCCTTTAATGTCATACCGCAAATCCTCCCTATTAATAATATGTTATTAATACTGATTAAACCATAATTTTATTAGCCGCACCCTTGCTTATTGCAATGCGTGAATTTTTAATATTAATTATCAGGCTTCCGCCAAGGCTGTTTATAACGGTTACGGCGGCACCCTCAACAAAGCCGAGGTTTTCAAGGTGGCGCCTTGTTTCCTCCTGCCCTGCAACCTTAATTATTTTCATTTCTTTTCCGTAATCTGCCATAGTAAGAGGCATAAATAAGTCCCCTTTCTTTGAGTTAGCATAAACTAACACAAGTGCAAAAATAATTGGTTAGCATTTCCTAACCAATAAAAATATACCACAAGGTATTTAAAAAGTCAACACTTTTTCAAGAAAATAAAAATTCATTGCAACACCTTCGTAAATAATTTATACTTAAAGAATAAAGAGACAATTGTTTTTTTTATTTACTGCTTTGCAAGGGAGGAATGGAGATGGCAGACAAAGAGCTGATTATAAAAGCAAAAAACGGCGACGCAGACGCCTTTTGCCTGCTTTACGGCGAATACAAGGACAGGCTTTTCCGCTATGCCTACTATAAGCTCGGAAATTATGAGGACGCAGAGGACGCCGTTTCAATCTGTGTTCTTTCTGCCTTTGAGCAAATTAAAGCTCTCAAACGCCCCGAGGCGTTTAACGCTTGGATTTTCCGCATTCTTTTCTGCGCCTGCTCCTCGCAAATCAAGGAGCAAATTGAAAGGCGAAGCAGAAGCGAAGCCGCAGAAAATCTTTTGCCCGATACCGAAAGCGGCGAAAGGCATATTGAAAGAAGCGAGCTAAAATTCGCCCTTGAAAAGCTGACCGAGGAGGAAAGAGACATTGTTTTGCTTTCCGTTTTGGGAGGCCTAAAAAGCAGAGAAATTGCAAAAATAAGCTCATTAACCTCAGGCTCCGTGCGCTCAAAGCTGAGAAGAAGCCTTGCGAAAATGAGAGAATATTTGGAGTGATTTAGTGTGAAAAATAATAAAAATAATTTTGAATTTATAAAAAATAAATTTGAAAGCGAGGCACCCGAAGCGCCTGCTTCGCTGAGCGAAAACGAAATCAAAAATAAAATTGAAGGCAAAAAAGCGCACAAAATTATAAAAATCAAAAAGCGTTTTCCGATAAAGGCAGTTGCCTCTTGTGCGGCGTGCTTTGTGCTTGTTTTTGCCCTGCTGACCTCAGGGATTTTAAAAACGGGAACAGGCTCAACAGAGCCAAACGAAATTCAGTCGTTTAAAAGCTATGACGAAATTGAAGGCTATGTTTCAAAAATCAACCGCATTTCCCTTTTTTCGTACGGAAATCTCTACGGAAATCTCAAGGGCGATAATTTGATTGCGGAGGAATCCCCTTCCTCCGACGGAGCCTCCTCTTCCTCGCACGCCGAAACATACAGGCAGGTTGAAAATGTTGACGAGGCAGACATTATAAAAACAGACGGAGAATATATCTATTACGCCTATAATTCAAGCGTTTACATTTATAGGGCAAACGGCGATGAGCCGTATCAAACGGGCGTTATTGATATTGACGATAATGGCTACATTAGCGAAATGTATCTTGCCGACGGTATTTTAACGGTTATATATGACAATTATACCTATTCACAGGAGGAGGATTTTATACAGGGAAGCACGGTTGCGCAATCATTTGATGTTTCAGCCGCCGAGAGCCCAAGGGAGATAAGCTCATACAATCAGAGCGGATATTACTCCTCCTCGCGTATGATTGACGGACGAATTTATCTTATCACAGGCTGTTATCTTTACGATAGCTCACAGGTTATTCCGAGCATTTCGGAAAACTCAAAAACCTCGCCAATTCCCTGCACGGATATTTACTATACGGGAAGGCCCTCTACCGCATCATACACCGTTGTAAGCGCATTTAACCCCGAAACAGGCGAAAAAACAGCGTCTGCAAAAGCATTTTTCGGCGGAGCAGACGAGGTTTACTGCAATGAAAGCAATTTATATATAACAAGCTTTGAGAGCACATCAAACGACATTGCCGCTCTGTACCGTGCAGACAGCTTATCGTTTATAAACAACGGAAAAACGCACATTATAAAAATAGCTCTCGGCGAGAACGAGCTTAAAATAACGGCAAAGGGAGAGGTTAGCGGAACGGTTAACAATCAGTTTTCATTAGACGAATATGACGGCTATCTGCGTATTGCAGTTACCGACTATTCCGATGATAGCGGAGAAAGCGAGAGCGCAGTTTATATCCTTGATGAAAATTTAGAAGAAACGGGCAGTATAACAGGCATTGCGAAGGGCGAGCACATAGAGGCGGTTCGCTTTGCAAAAGAAACCGCTTATGTTATAACATATAAGCAAACAGACCCGCTTTTTGTTATTGATTTATCAAATCCGAAGGAGCCGAAAATGCTTGGAAGCGTTGAAATAACAGGCTTTTCAAGTATGCTTATTCCGCTTGAAAACGGCAGAATTTTAGGCATTGGCTTTGAAACAGAGCAGAGCGAATACGGCGAGGTCAGAAGCGGAATTAAGCTTGTTTTGTTTGACGCATCAAGTCCTGCCGAGCCAAAAATTATCAGCACACAGGTTTTGGACGGCTTTGATTCGGAAGCGCAGTACACCCATAAGGCTATAGCCGTTAATAACGAAAAGGGCTACTATGCAATTCCCGTTAATTTTTACGATTCACAAAATCAAAAAACAGGCGTTGCCGCATTTACTGTTGAAAACGACGAAATCAAAATAACAAACACCTTTATAAATAACGCCGCGCAAAGCTATTCATATACACAAAGATGCACCTTTGCAGGAGATTATGTTTACAGCATAGCATTATCAAACGCACCGCAGATTTTTGCATATCATTACGAGTAATATAAAGAAAGCCGCAAAAGCAAAAATGCTTTTGCGGCTTTTGCATTATCATAAATTTTTAAAGCTCCACTCCGTCTGCCGTTTTGCAGAAATGGATTGAAAAATCATTTTTATACTGCGGATAAACCTTTAAATATTCCTCTTTAAGAAATTCGCTGACTTCCTCTCTTTTATTTGGATTTATCAGCGCAATTGACGAACCGTTGAAGCCGGCTCCGCTGAAGCGTCCGCCGTAAACGCCGTCGCATTTAAGCATAATTTCATAAAGCGTTTTCAGCTCGGGCGAGCCTGTTTCCCAATTATAAATCGAGGAATATCCCGACTCAAACATTATTTTGCCGAACTCCTCTATATTTCCGCTTTCCCACGCTTTTGCGCCGCGCTGAACACGGTCAAACTCGCCGTAAAAATGCTCGGCTCTTCTGCGCCACGCAGGCGGAATTTTATCCTTATGCTCGTCAAAAACCTCTTTCGGAACATCGCGCATATAGGAATCCTTGAAGCTTCCGTAAGGTATTCCGGCAAAGGCACGCAGAGCAAAGGAAGCCGCCTTTGCCTCATCAACCCTTGAATTAAACGCCGTGTTTGCAAGCTTCCTTTCCTTGCCCGAAAAGATAACGGCAAATTCATAGGGCGGCATATCACTGCTTGTCGGTATAAGCTTATAGGAATCATCAAGCGTATCAAGGAAAAGCAGATGATCCTTTTTTGAATAAACCTCGCAGCTTTGATCCATTTTGCCGACATTCATTTCAAGATAATCGTGCTCTGCATAAAGAGCGATATCAATAAGCTCCGCTCTTGTCAGCGTTATATCATTTATCTTGCAGATTGCGCAAATATACGAAATAAGCACCGCCGCAGACGAGGAAAGACCGCCGACGGGCAGACTGCCGTAAATAAAGCCGATTAAGCCCTTTTCAATTCTGTGCTTTCTTTTGAGCGAAACGAAAGCCGCCTTTGCAAAATCGCCCCAGTCATAGCTTCTTTGCGGAAGCTCATAAGCCGAAAACTCTGCAACACCTTCAAAATTTCCGCTGAAAATTTTAACCTCGCCGTTTTCGGTAGGCAAAAACTTTATTTCAACTCCGTGATTAATTGCAAAGCCGGAAATAAGACCGTGCTGATAATCCGAATGAGCACCCACGGGAGCAATTCTGTAAGGACAATAAACAGAAAGCGGCTCCTCGGAGGTGTTAAACCTTTTTTTGAATTCCGATGTAATATCCATAGCTTACCCCTCATCAATTTAACATCATATATCTATATTAACACAATCAAACTGCAATAGCAACCAAATAAAATTTACAAAACCGAAGCCGTATTATTGTTGACACCTATAATATAATAATATATAATAAAATAAATTATTGTGGAATATTATGCGTAGGTAGGGTAACGCAATGAATGATATTAAGGTTTCCGTTATAATTCCCGTTTATAACGCAGAACGCTATCTTAAAAAATGCCTTGAAAGCGTTATTAATCAAACGCTTAAAGAAATAGAAATCATCTGCGTTGATGACGGCTCAACAGATTCCTCTGTTTCAATCCTTAACGAATATGCAAAAAAGGACTGCCGCATAACAGTTTTAACCCAGCAAAATCTTTTTGCAGGAGCGGCAAGAAACAACGGAATGAGCCGCGCAGTCGGAAAATATTATGCCTTTTGGGATTCGGACGATTATTTCGAGCTCGATGCGCTCGAAACGCTTTACGGCAAATGCGAAAAGGAAAACGCGGATATTTGCCTTTGCGCCGCCTACACCTTTGACGACGGCTCCGATAAAAAAAGCATTGACGAAGCAATTTTAAAAAGAAGATTTCTGCCGAAGGAAAGCGTTTTTTCTATTGAAACGCACCCGCAGTATATTTTCAATATGGCTTCAAATGTTCCGTGGCAAAGGCTTTTCAGAGCAGATTTCATAAAGGAGCACTCTCTTCAATTTCAAAATCTGCGCCACGCAAACGACACCTATTTCGTTTTAACGGCAACATATTACGCAAAAAGAATAACCTACACGCAGAAGCCGCTTATAAATTACAGAACAAACAACTCGTCAAGCGTTACGGGAAAGGCCTCCGCAGACCCGCTTTGCGCATACAAGGCTTATAAAGCCGTTTACGATAAAATCACGGCAGAGGGCATTTCCGAAACGGCACTTCAAAGCTTTTACAACAGGCTTTACAACGGCTTAATAAGAAGCATACTTCTTCAAAACGAGGAAGCCTCAATGAACGCCGTTTATGATAAAATCAAAAACGAAGGCTTTGAATATTTCAAAATTGATGAGCATATTGCAGAGGATTACTGCTATTTTAAGGGCGACCGCGAGGATATGCTTTTCATTAAGGAACACACGCTTTGCGAATTTTTAATGTTTAAATACAGAAAAGAAAACGCAGACAGGCAGTTTTATAAAAGGAACGCCGAAAAAACGCTGAAAATCAGGCTTGCGCGGAAAATCAGCTCTCTTGTTCCGGCAGACAGCAGGCTTTACGATATAGGCAAAAAAATACTTAAATTCAAATAAAAGAGGTTAACGCTATGGGTAAAAAATACGATTATTTAATAGTTGGAAGCGGACTTTTCGGCTCAATATTCGCTTACGAAGCAAGCAAAAGGGGCAAAAAATGCCTTGTTATAGAAAAAAGAAATCACATAGGCGGAAACATTTACTGCGAAAATGTTCACGGCATTAATGTTCACAAATACGGCGCTCATATTTTCCACACGAGCAACAAGGAGGTTTGGGAATATATAAACCGCTTTGCCGAGTTTAATAATTATATCAACTCCCCCGTTGCCGTTTATAAGGACGAGCTTTACAACCTGCCGTTTAATATGAACACATTTTCAAAAATGTGGGGAATAAAAACTCCTGCCGAGGCAAAGGCAATTATTGAGGAGCAAAAGGCGCAGTATCACATTGAAAATCCGAAAAACCTTGAAGAGCAGGCACTTTCCCTGGTTGGAAAGGATGTTTACGAAAAGCTCGTTAAGGGCTACACGGAAAAGCAATGGGGCAGAAGCTGCACAGAGCTTCCCTCCTTCATCATCAAAAGGCTTCCCGTTCGCTACACCTACGATAATAACTATTTTAACGACAGATACCAGGGAATCCCTATCGGCGGCTACACTAAAATTATTGAAAAAATGCTTGACGGAATTGATGTTTTGCTTGAAACAAGCTTTGAGGACTACAAAAGCAAAAACGATATTTCAGATATGAAGATAATTTACACAGGCAATATAGACGAATATTTCAGCTACAAATACGGCGCTTTGCAATACAGAACAGTCCGCTTTGAAACGGAATATCTGCCCGACACGGATAATTATCAGGGCAACGCCGTTGTTAATTACACCGAAAGAGAGGTGCCCTACACACGCATTATCGAGCACAAGCACTTTGAATTCGGCACGGGCGAGGGCACAGTTATTTCAAGGGAATACTCCTCCGAATGGAGCGTTGGCATTGAGCCGTATTACCCGATAAACAATGACGAAAACAATGCTCTTTATCAAAAATACGAGGAGCTTGCAAGGGGCGAAAAAAATGTTATTTTCGGCGGCAGGCTCGGAAAATACAAGTATTACGATATGGACAAGGTTATCGAATCTGCTCTTGAAGCGGTTAAAAACGAATTTTAAGGAGACAAAAAATGGCAAAGGTTTCTATAATTGTTCCTGCATACAATGTTGAGCCCTATCTTGTTGAATGTATGGAAAGCATAACAAATCAAACGCTCAGCGATATTGAGATTATCTGCATTAACGACGGCTCAACCGACGGCACACTTGATATTCTTAAAGAATATGCCGCAAAGGACGACCGCATTATCCTTGTTGATAAGGAAAACGGCGGCTACGGAATAGGAATGAATATCGGTATGTCAAAGGCAACCGGCGAATATATCGGCATTGTTGAGCCCGACGATTTCGTTCCCGTTAATATGTTCGGCGACCTTTATAAAATCGCAAAGGAAAACGACCTTGATTTTGTTAAGGCGGATTTCTATCGCTTTGAGCGCGCAACAAACGGCGATATGTTTTTAACATATAATCATTTAGACAGAACAAACACCTATTATAATCAGGTTTTCAACCCGAGCCAAACGCCCGAGGCAATCCGCTTTATTATGAACACATGGAGCGGAATTTACAAAAAGAGCTTTCTTGATGAATATAATATCCGCCACAACGAAACACCGGGTGCCTCCTTCCAGGACAACGGCTTTTGGTTTCAAACCTTTGCTTTTGCAAAAAGAGGTATGGTTATAGACAAGCCATATTATATGAACAGGCGCGATAATCCAAACAGCTCTGTTAAAAATGTGCAGAAAATTTACTGCATTAATGTTGAATACGACCATATCCGTGATGTTCTTATGGAATATCCTGAAACATGGGAGAGATTTAAAACATATTACACCTTAAAACGCTTTCACAACAGCGTTGCAACGCTTCGCAGAATTTCAAACGAATTTAAAAAGGATTATGTAAACCGCTTTTCAAAGGAAATGAAGCGCGCAAGAGACCTCGGCGAAATGGACGAAGAGCTCTTCACAGCCGCAGAGCGCGATAATCTTCATCTGCTTATCAATCAGCCTGCCGTTTATTATAAGGTTAAGGCACTTCCTATGAACAACGGAAGCACAAGCTTTAACAACAACTTTAAGCAGGTTAAGGCAGAGCTTGACAAAATTAAGCGTTCAAAGTCTTACAGAGTGGGCAGAGCAATTATGTATATCCCCGTAAGAATTAAGAAGCTTGCCAAGAGGATTTACAGAAAAATCAACAAAATGAGAAAGGGATATCAGAAAAATGACTGATATAAAGGTTTCCGTTATAATTCCCGTTTATAACGTTGAAAAATATTTAAGGCAAAATCTTGAAAGCGTTGCTAATCAAACGCTTAAAGATATAGAAATTATCTGCGTTGACGACGGCTCAACAGATTCCTCCTTTGAAATTGTTAAGGAATTTGCAGAGAAGGACAGCCGCTTCATTGCCGTTTCACAGGAAAACGGCGGAGCAGGTGCCGCAAGAAACAACGGACTTCGCAGAGCAAAGGGAAAATACCTATCCTTTCTTGATTCCGATGATTTCTTTGACGAAAAAATGCTTGAAGAGGCATACAACAAGGCAGAGGCTACTCAGGCGGATTTCGTTGTTTTTCAGTCAGACCAATATTATGAGGAAACAAAGGAATTTAAAGATGTTTCGTGGACTCTGCGCTATGCGGAAATTCCGCCCTATGAGCCGTTTGGCAGACGCTCAATGACCGATAATGTTTTCAAGGTTTTCGTCGGCTGGGCGTGGGATAAGCTTTATAACAGAGAATTTGTTTTGAAAAACAATCTTTGGTTTCAGGAGCAAAGAACAAGCAACGATATGCTTTTTGTTTTCTCCGCAGTTGCAATTGCAAAAAAAATTGCCTGCGTTGAAAAGGGCAAGGTGCTTGCTCATCAAAGAAGAAACAACAAGGATTCCCTTTCAAACACAAGGGAAAAATCCTGGGACTGCTTTTATCACGCATTAACAGCGCTCAAGCAGCGCCTTGTTGACGAGGGAATTTATAAGGAGCTTGAAAAGGACTATATAAATTACGCTCTTCATTTCAGTCTTTGGAATTTAAACACGCTTGCCGAGCCCACCTATTCAAAGCTTTACGATAAGCTTAAAAACGAATGGTGGCAGGAGCTTGGCGTTGCCGATAAGGACAGCGGCTATTTCTATAATAAAAAGGAATATGAGCAATTCGCAAAAATAATGAATAAATAACACATCTCTAAAAGAGGGCTTTATTCTTGAAAAAACAAAAATCAAAATTCAGATTATCCTCGTTTCAGATAATCATTTTAGGCTTTGCAGGGGTAATTTTTTTGGGAAGCCTGCTTCTGTGCCTCCCACTTGCAACAAGAGGCGCAGGCTCTGCTCCGTTTTCGGACGCATTGTTTACTGCAACCTCCGCCGTTTGCGTAACGGGACTTGTTACGCAGGACACGGCAACATACTGGTCTGTTTTCGGGCAGATAATCATACTGATATTAATACAAATAGGCGGTATGGGCGTTATGACCGTTGCAACGCTTCTTGCTCTTATAGCACGAAGGCGTATGAGCCTTATGCAAAAAAGCACTATGCAGGAGGCAATTTCCGCACCGGCGCTCGGCGGTATAAATAAATTAACAAAATTTATTATAACAACAACCGCTTTAACGGAAATTACGGGAGCCGTTTTGCTTTCCCCTGCTTTCATTAAGGAGTTTGGGCCTTTAAAGGGAATTTGGTATTCCGTTTTCCATTCTGTTTCCGCCTTTTGCAACGCAGGCTTTGATTTGATGGGCACAAAGGAAAAGTTTTCCTCCTTAACCTCCTTTCAGTCTAACCCGTTAATTAATATTGTTGTTACATTTCTTATTGTTTTCGGCGGTATCGGCTTTTTAAGCTGGGACGATATGAGAAAGCATAAGCTTCGCTTTAAAAAATACAGGCTTCAAAGCAAGATTTCACTAACGGTTACTGCCGCCTTGCTGATTATCGCCTTTGCATATTTTTACTGCGCAGAATTTTCCCGTCCCGTTTGGGACTCTCTTTCGGCGGGAGATAAGATTTGGGCTTCGCTTTTTCAAGCCGTAACGCCGAGAACAGCAGGCTTTAACACGGTTGATTATTCATCAATGAGCGAGGTCAGCAGATTTGTTACAATTATGCTTATGCTGATAGGCGGCTCGCCGGGCTCAACAGCAGGCGGTATGAAAACAACAACTCTTGCAGTTGTGTTTATGTCTGCCGTTTCTGTTTTCAGGCGCAGAGGCGACGCGGAGGGCTACGGCAGAAGAATACCTGCCGAAACGGTGCGCAACGCCGCCGCGATATTTATTATTTATCTAACCCTTTTCTTAACAGGCGGTCTTGCAATTTCGCTTATTGAAAATATGAGCGTTATAACCTGCCTTTTTGAAGCGGCTTCGGCGGTTGGAACGGTCGGTCTTACCCTCGGAATAACTCCAAGCCTATCCGGTGCTTCTCACTTTATACTTATTTTGCTTATGTTTATAGGCAGAGTCGGCGGACTTACGCTTGTTTTTGCTGCAATGTCTCCGCGCAAAACGCACTCAAAGTTTCCGCAGGAGAATTTAACTGTCGGCTGATAATCAAGGCGGCAGAATATATTTTTAAGAAGGAACTAAAATGAAATCGGTTTTATTAGTAGGCGCCGGTCAATTCGGCGTGCATCTTGCAAAAAAGCTCAGCGAGCTTGACAATGAAATTATGGTTGTTGATTCAAACGAGGAAAGAATTGATGCCATTCTTCCCTACGCAACAAGCGCCCGGATAGGCGACGCCTCCTCAGTTGAATTTCTTGAAGCACTCGACGTTGAGGATTTTGATTTGTGCTTCGTAACAATCGGCGATGATTTTCAGGACTCGCTCGAAACAACCTCTCTTTTAAAGGAGCTCGGCGCTCAAAGGGTTATCTCCCGTGCGTCAAACGATGTTCACGCAAAATTTTTGCTTCGCAACGGCGCAGACGCAATTATCTATCCCGAAAAGCAGGTTGCCGAATGGGCGGCTATCAAATGCGGCTCTAACCATATTCTTGATTTTATGGATCTCGGCAATGACTGCGGACTTTATGAAATCGAGGTGCCTTATGAATGGGTCGGCAAAACTCTTGCAGGGCTTGATGTTCGCCGTAAATATAATATAAACATTTTGGGAACAAAGGAAAACGGCACACTAAATATAAGTATGTCGCCCGATTCAGTGTTCACGCAGGGCGAATCCGTTCTTGTGCTCGGCACTAATAAAAACATTCGCAAATGCTTTAAAATGTAATTAATTATAAATATTAATAATAAGAAAAACGCTTCGGAGGGTAATTCTTTCCGAAGCGTTTTATTATACTATTTTTATTTTTTGGGAATTAAAACCTCTGTGCCGCCCATATAGGGTTGAAGCGCCTTTGGAATTTTAACGCTACCGTCTGCTTGGAGGTTATTTTCAAGGAATGCAATAAGCATTCTCGGCGGAGCAACAACCGTGTTGTTAAGCGTGTGGGCAAGATAGTTTCCGTTTTCGCCCTTAACTCTGATTTTAAGTCTGCGTGCCTGCGCGTCCGAAAGGTTTGAGCATGAGCCAACCTCAAAATATTTTTTCTGTCTCGGAGACCATGCCTCAACATCAACCGATTTAACCTTTAAATCGGCAAGGTCGCCCGAGCAACATTCAAGAGTTCTTACGGGAACATCAAGGCTTCTGAAAAGGTCAACGGTGTTTTGCCAAAGCTTATCAAACCAAATCGGCGACTCCTCCGGCTTACAAACAACTATCATTTCCTGCTTTTCAAACTGATGGATTCTGTAAACGCCTCTTTCCTCAATGCCGTGCGCACCCTTTTCCTTTCTGAAACAGGGAGAATACGAGGTTAAGGTTTTCGGAAGCTCACTCTCGGGAATAATGGTATCTATAAACTTGCCTATCATAGAATGCTCGGAGGTGCCTATAAGATAAAGGTCCTCTCCCTCGATTTTATACATCATAGCGTCCATTTCGGCAAAGCTCATAACACCGTCAACAACTGCGCTTCTGATCATAAACGGAGGAATACAATAGGTGAAGCCTCTGTTTATCATAAAATCTCTTGCATAAGCAAGCACCGCCGAATGAAGCCTTGCAATATCGCCCATAAGATAATAAAAGCCGTTGCCTGCAACGCGTCCTGCGGAGTCAAGGTCTATTCCGTCAAACGATTCCATAATGTCCGTGTGATAAGGAATTTCATAATCTGGAACAACAGGCTCGCCGTATTTCTGCACCTCAACATTTTCGCTGTCGTCCTTACCTATCGGAACAGACGCATCAATCATATTCGGAATGGTCATCATTATTTTGGTAACCCTTTCGTTGAGCTCTGCTTCCCTCTTTGAAAGTGCTTCAAGCTCGTCCGCCTGAGCCTTAACCTGCTCGCGCAGAGCCATTCCCTCTTCCTTTTTGCCCTGCGCCATAAGATTTCCTATT
Organism: Eubacterium sp.; assembly: GCA_022772725.1. GTDB lineage: Bacteria > Bacillota > Clostridia > Oscillospirales > Acutalibacteraceae > Eubacterium_R. Next base: position 26,909 of record JALEZT010000012.1, on the reverse strand, counting down.
TCCTTTGAAAGCTTATTCCTGTTTGCGCGAAGCTCATCTGCCTGCTTTTGAACGCTTCTTTTTTCCTCGTCAAGCGCAATAACCTCGTCAACAAGCGGGAGCTTATCGTCCTGAAATTTCTTTTTTATGTTTTCCTTAACTGCTTCGGGATTTTCCCTTACAAATCTTATATCTAACATTTATTCTTCTCCTAATCTGTTTGCTAAATCCTTTAATTCTTCAATACTGTAAAACTCTATTTCAAGAGTTCCCTTTCCTCTGCCGTTATATACCTTAACCTTTCTGCCGAGTGCATTCGTTAATGAAATTTCAACCTCGTCATAAAAGCTGTCTCTTCTCCTGCTCCGTTTAACAGGAACAGCGCTTGGCTCCTTCATCTTTGAAAGACGCTCAACATCGCGAACAGTCAGCTTTTTTGCAACAATATTATTTGCAACCTCATAAATCATTGCTTCGTTATCAAAGGCAAGAAGCGCTCTTGCGTGGCCTGCGGAGATTTCTCCGTTTTTCGTCATTTCCCTAACCTCAGGCGGAAGACGGAGCAAGCGCAGACTGTTTGCAATTGCAGGTCTTGATTTGCCAACGCTCGTTGCAACCTCCTCCTGCGTGAAGCCGCACTTATCAATAAGCGCTTGAAGTCCCTCTGCCTCTTCAATGGGGTTTAAATCCTCTCTTTGAAGATTTTCTATTATTGCAATCTCCATTGTTTCGGTGTCTGTCAGCTCTTTTATAACAACGGGCACCTCGCGAAGCCCTGCCATACGGCACGCACGCCAACGGCGCTCACCGGCAACAAGCTGATAGCCTCCCTCCGGGAGCGGACGAACAAGAAGCGGCTGCAAAACGCCGTGCTGCTTTATGCTTTCGGAAAGCTCCGAAAGAGAGCCCTCGTCAAAGGTTTTCCTCGGCTGCTCCTTATTCGGCACAATTTCGTCAATCGAAACCGTGTTCGGCGAAATCATATCGTCAACCGAATTTTCAAGCATAAGCGCACCCAAACCCTTGCCGAGTCCGGATTGTTTTTTTGCCATTAAATCTCCTCCTTTAACTGTTTATTTGAAAAAATTAATCATTATATAAATTCGGCGGTGTAAAATAAACACTGTCTCGCGGCTGATGAATTTCCCTGTTGCTTTGCGAAGCCGCAACGGTTATTGCCGCACTTACCGCCCAAAGTGCCATTTGAACGGGAAAGCAATATTCAAACACCGGATGATAAGGAATCTGCACAACATCAACCAAGCCTTTAAAAACTCCAAGGTATAAACCGCCGATTAATAGCGCAAAAACGGCAATCAATACACCCGATATCAGCTTTTGACGCGGAATATTCTTTGTAAAAATTACTATCACGGCGCCAAAGACAAGTGCAAGCACATATAATGAAACATAATAGACCATCAGCGGATACAGAGCTTCTATAAGCATATCGTAATACGAAGTGCTAAGTATTATAAGAAAAACAAGTGCCGCTATGTGCGCAATCGACATTGATATGGGAATGTATTGAAGCCTTTTAGTCTGTAACTCGTTTCTATGAAGCCTTTTCAGTGTAACGACCGCCGTTGCCGTAAATAAAACAAATACGGCAGACATAGGCACGCGCCAAAGCAAAGCGTCAGTCCGATAAAAATTATTATCCTCTGCAAAAGCAGAAATACTCATCTGAAACAAAGCAAGCACGATTGCCTGAATAACTGTTATCAGAACTACGCCGACACCCGCAAGCTTGTTTTTGAAAGCGTTTTCTTTCATTACTGCCTCTTTAAAAATTCATCTGTAAACTTTTTATATGCAAAGCTTGCTTTACTGTATTTTTCATAATATATAACAGGCTCTCCGAAGCTCGGTGCCTCTGCAAGCTTAACGCTTCTCGGAATCATTGTTTTATACGATTTATTCGGGAAGAACTTGTTTACCTCGTCAATTACCTGCTGATTGAGCTTTAACCTACTGTCATACATTGTGAAAAGCACGCCTTCAAGCTCAAGATTTTCATTATAATGCTGCTTAACTGTTCTAACTGTGCCGATAAGCTGACTTAATCCTTCAAGTGCGTAATATTCACATTGAAGCGGAACAATAAGAGTATCCGAGGCGGCAAGAGCGTTTAGGGAAAGTAATCCCAAGCTCGGCGGGCAATCTATAATTATGTAGTCAAAATCAACCGTCAGCGGAGCAATTGCTTTTTTAAGGGCAAAATATCTGTCTTCAAGCTCTGCAAGCTCAAGCTCTGCGCCTGCAAGGTTCATATTTGCAGGAAGAACAGAAAGATTTTTAAACTCCGTTTCAATCATTATGCCTCTTGCAGGAACCTTATTAATAAGTATATCGTATGTTGAATATTCCAAATCTGTTTTTTCAATACCAACTCCGCTCGTTGAGTTACCCTGAGGGTCAACATCAACAAGAAGCGTCTTTTTTCCTTTTGCACCAAGACAGGCGGCAAAGTTAATACAACTCGTTGTTTTTCCCACTCCGCCTTTTTGATTGAATATTGCAATAGTTTTTCCCATAGGGCACCTCCGCATAATCAGTACTGATATTATACTATAATAATTTCTCACAATCAATAAGGAAAGGGAAGTTTCACGTGAAACAAAGGCAACTTTTTTTGAAAAATTGTGCACCGTAAAGTATGTTGCACAACATATAGATGTTTCACATGAAACATTATTTTTAAAAGCTATGAGCAGGGGATAGTGCCTTTATAAGAACAAATCAATAAATAATAATTATTTTATTCACATAAACACTATAATTTTCAACAATTTAAACAGAGTTTTCAACAAAACAGTATAATTTAAACAATGTTTATATGAAATTCAATATCTTGTAGAATTGTTTCACATGAAACACAAGAGAATATATTTGATTTAAGGTTATAATTTAATTTATATATTATATACATTATATATACGGCATATCCCGTTGAAGCAATAAACCCATAAAACGCAGAATAGCCCATCGGTTTTACCCGACAGGCTATTCCACGTGATGAAAAGAGGAGAATATGTTAAAACGGTTTCCCGTTTTAAGCAGAGTTAATTTTCGCTCCCGAAACATTTTCGGTTGCTTTTTGCGGATTTTTAGGTATTCTGACAAAAAATTCTATATAATCTTCTGTTTCGGTTTTATTTGACTCGGCAGGTATTCCTGCCTCCTTCATTGTGTTTATTGCTTTATTAACCGTATTAACAAAAATACGAACATCCTTAAAGATTTTAACTATATTTTTATGGCCTTTAACCTTTTTATCTGTTAAAGAATCGATATAAGCCTCTGTTTGAGCAACATTCCAGCCCTTTTCCTTAATAAAATTAAGGGTTGTCCAAATCTGCTTTTCAGAGTCAAGCCTGAGGAGTGCTCTTGCGTGGCGTTCCGTTAAGCCTTCCTTTTCTATAAAATATCGAACATCGGCAGGCAATTTCAACAGTCTGAGCTTATTTGAAAGGGCGCTTTGGCTTTTCCCGAGCCGTTTTGCAATCTGCTCCTGAGTCATACCAAAGTGATTTTGCATCTGTGAAATTGCCTGTGCCTCTTCAAAGAAGCTTAAATCGGAGCGTTGAATATTTTCAAGAATGGAATAAACCGCAGATTCCTCATAGTCGCAGTCAACAATAAGGCAGGGTACCTTGTCCAAATTTGCAAGAATAGCGGCGCGCAGTCTTCTTTCGCCTGCGATAATTTCAAAATAGTCGCTATTATTTATCCTGCGTGCAAGAAGCGGTTGAAGTATTCCGTTTTCCTTGATAGATTCCGAAAGGCTTAAAAGCTCCTCGCTTTTAAACTGCTTTCTTGGCTGATATGGATTGGGGAGCAGCTTTTCTGTTGCAATCCTAACTATTTCCTCCGGCATTTGCCACACTCCTTACTCCTCTGTGTCTATACTATACCATATTTTTTCACAGAAAAAAAGGATTTCTTATAGCAAGAAATCCTTTAAATTCTATCATTATCGTCAAATTTACAACGGCTTGGAGCTGATTTTTTTAGATTTTCTGGGGTATTTTATCGAGGTTTGCGATATTTTTCTTATCAAAATAAGATTTCGCTTATCTCCCGTCGGCAGTTCAAGTGAAACAATGTTTTCAATTTTGCCTCCAAGCTTTTCAATTGCGTTTTTGCCAAGCTCAACCTCATTATCTGCGCCCTTCATCGAAACATACATTCCGCCAACCTTAACAAGCGGCAGGCAGTATTCCGCAAGCATATTAAGCGGAGCAACTGCGCGCGTAACGGCAAAATCAAAGCTCTCTCTGTATTTAATGCTGAGCCCGATATTTTCCGCTCTGTCGTGAACAACATCGCCCATAAGTCCGTTATATCTCATAACCTCCTTGATAAAGCTGAGCTTTTTTCCAACGGAATCAAGAAAGGTTAAATCAAGGTCGGGTCTTGCAATCAAAAGGGGAAGCCCCGGAAAGCCTGCGCCGCAGCCAACATCAATAACAGAAGCACCACGAGGCAAATCAACGGCGGAAAAAATACTTAAAGAATCAACAAAATGCTTAATAACAATTTCATCCGGCTCGGTTATGGCGGTCAGGTTAATATGATTGTTCCACCTAACAAGCCTTTGTTCAAGAAGCTCAAATCTGTCAAGCGCCATATCATCAAGCGAAACGCCGAAATCAAGTGCGCTTTCCTTTAATAAATCCTTATCAATCATAGCGACTCCAAAATTATATTAAGAGCGGCAACATCTGCGGGATTAACTCCGCTTATTCTTCCTGCCTGCCCTAAGTTTTCAGGTCTGATTTTTGAAAGCTTTTCGATTGCTTCAAGCCTCAAACCCTTTAACGACGAATAATCAATATCCTTAGGGATTTTTTTGCACTCAATTCTGCGCATTTCCTTAATCTGCTGCTCCTGCCGTGCGATATATCCCTCATATTTAACGGAAATTTCAACCTGCTCGAAAACCTCATAAGGCAAATCGGGTCTTTCGGTGTCAACGCTTTCCAAATCCTTATAGGTTATCTGCGGCCTTTTAATCAATTCTATCATTTTACAGCCCTTTTTTAAAGGGGTTGTTGAACATTTTTTCAAAATTTCCTGCAATTCATCTGTAACGGGAAGCGAGGTTTCCTCAATTCTGCGTCTCTCCGCCTTTATCTGTTCAAGCTTTTCAAGAAAAGCAGAGTATCTTTCCTCGCTGATTAAGCCGATTTTGTGCCCAATGGGTGTCAGGCGAATATCTGCATTGTCCTGACGGAGAACAAGTCGGTATTCGCTTCGGCTTGTCATCATTCTGTATGGGTCGGAGCAGCCCTTTGTTACAAGGTCGTCAATCAGCGTTCCTATATATGAGCCGCCTCTGTCGAGTATCAACGGCTCCTCGCCCTTGATTTTCAGCGCCGCGTTAATGCCTGCAACAAGTCCCTGCGCCGCCGCCTCCTCGTAGCCGCTTGAACCGTTAAACTGTCCTGCGCCGTAAAGTCCGTCAAAATCATGAAATTCAAGAGTGGATTTCAGCGCGGTCGGGTCAACACAGTCATACTCAATTGCGTAAGCAGTTCTCATAACCTTTGCATTTTCAAGCCCGGGGATAGTGTGAATAAATTGAAGCTGAACATCCTCGGGAAGAGAGGAGGAGAGACCCTGCAAATACATTTCCTCGGTTTCAAGTCCGCACGGCTCAATAAAAAGCTGGTGGCGTTCTTTATCGGCAAAGCGAACAATTTTATCCTCAAAGCTTGGGCAGTAGCGAGGACCGACGCCCTCAATTTTACCACTATACATCGGCGAGCGGTCAAGATTATCAAGAATAACCCTTTTTGTTTCCTCGTTTGTGTATGTAATGTAGCAATTAACCTTGTTTTGCGGAGCGTTCTTTGTTTCAAAGCTGAACGGAACAGTATGCTCGTCGCCCTGCTGAACCTCTGTTTTTGAAAAATCAACGCTTCGCCTGTTTACGCGGCTCGGCGTTCCCGTTTTAAATCTGCGAAGCGGAATGTTAAGCTTATAAAGGCTTTTGGAAAGCTCGTTTGCGGGAAACATTCCGTCCGGTCCGCTTGAATATGAAACATCACCTATATAAACTCTTCCGCCAAGGAAGGTACCCGTTGCAAGAATAACGGCCTTTGCGGTGAAAACGGCTTCAAGCTTTGTTGTCAGCTCCCAAGCTCCGTTATCCTTTTGCTCAATAGAAACTATTTCCGCTTGGCGAACATCAAGATTATCCTGCATTTCAAGAGTATGCTTCATTCCCTTGGAATATTCGCGCCTGTCTATCTGCGCTCTTAAAGAATGAACGGCAGGGCCCTTGCCGAGATTTAACATTCTGCTTTGAAGCGAATATTTATCCGCCGCCTTGCCCATTTCTCCGCCGAGCGCATCTATTTCGCGAACAAGATGACCCTTTGAGGTTCCGCCGATAGACGGATTGCAGGGCATATTGCCTATCCAATCAAGATTAATAGTAAAAACTGCGGTTTTGCAGCCAAGTCTTGCCGAAGCAAGCCCGGCTTCAATGCCTGCGTGGCCCGCACCGATAACCGCAACATCATAGTTTTCCGAAAAATATTTCATACCGTTTACCTGATATAAGAATTATTTACCAACGCAAAATTTGCTGAATATATTATTAACAACCTCAACGGTTGCTTTCTTTCCCGTCAACGCAAGAAGCTCATCAACCGCACCGTCAATAAGAACATTAACTGCGTCAAATGTTATTCCGCCTTGAAGCGCATTTATTGCTTCGTCGATTGCGCCAAGCGCATTTTTGCAGCATTTTTTCTGCCTGATGTTTGCAAGCAGGGGAGCGGAGGCGTCAAAATCAGTTACACCGAAAAGCTCCGATATTGCCGCTTCAAGCTCTGCGGCATATTTACTGTTGTTTGCGCTCATATAAACAACTCTGTCAAACGCGTTTTCAACGGCAGACATATCCGCGCCGTTTTCAATATCAATTTTATTTATGACCGCAACGCACCTTTTGCCCCCGCATTTTTCAATAAGGTCAAAATCGCTTTCGTTAAGAGGAACGCTGCTGTCAAAAACCGCGATAATAAGGGAAGCGCTTTCGATTTTCTCATAAGCCCTCTTTATTCCGATTGCCTCAACAATATCTCCGCCCTCGCGCAATCCTGCCGTGTCGCTCAAATGAAGAACAAGATTGCCGAGACGAACGCTTTCCTCAACAATATCGCGAGTTGTACCTGCAATATCGGTTACAATGCTTTTTTCTCTGCCTGCAAGCAGGTTCATCAGCGTGGATTTTCCCGCATTCGGTCTGCCTGCAATGGTTGTTTCGATTCCCTGCGTTGCCGCCTGACCGTTTTCGTAATTATCAATAAGCGCAGAAAGCTCGTTTCGGTTATCCGTAAGCGTTTGCAAAAGCGTGCTTTCCTCAAGCTCGGGAATTTCCTCGTCGGGATAATCAACCCAAGCCGCCATCAACGCGGAGGAATTTATAAGACTGTCTAATATACTGTTAATTTTATTGCTCAAAGAGCCTTGAAGAAGATTAAAGGAGGCCTTTGCCGCCGCGTCGCCCTGCGCGGAAATTAAATCGGCAACGCTTTCCGCCTGCGCCAAATCAAGCTTACCGTTAAGAAAAGCTCTTTTTGTAAATTCTCCTGCCTCGGCAGGCTCTGCGCCTGCGTCGAAAACTGCTTCAAGCGTTTTTTGAACAATAAAAAGTCCGCCGTGAACCGAAAGCTCAACAACCTCCTCGCCCGTGTAGCTCCTCGGAGCTCTGAAAACAAGCGCAACGGCGTTGTCTATTCTTTCGTTTTTATATTTTATATAACCGAATTTGGCTCTGTATCCGCCAAGCTCGCAAAGTGAGGAATTGTCGGCAGGACAGAAAACCTTATCGGCAATTGCAACTGCATTGTCTCCGCTTATTCTTATAACGCCTATTCCGCCGGCGGCGTTTCCCGTTGCAACGGCGGCAATCGTTTTTGCCATAAAATTCATCTGCCTTTCCCAAAAATAAAATATATATCAGACTTTCGATAAAGCGGACTGAACCACGCCGAAATTAAAATTATGTAGGGAGTGGCGACCCCGACACTCCGCACAACTAATTAACCTTATAATAATAGAGGCGGAATGCTCCGCCTCTATCACCATTAATCTTCTTTATTAACTTCGATTTTGCCGAATTTGGTAAAATCCTTCGGTGCAGGAGCCGCTTTCTTTGCAGGAGCAGAGGAGCTTCTTCTTGAATAGCCTCTGTCTCTTGACTGATATTTTACTCCGCCCTCGGGCTGAATAACAACTCTTCTGTCTGCACCGTAGCCGATTGAAACAGATTCAACACCGTCAATTTCCTGAATTGTTGTGTGAATAAGTCTTCTTTCAAACGGGTTCATCGGCTCAAAGGTGTGGCGTCTGCCTGTTCTTAAAACATATTCGGCGTTCTTGCGTGCAAGTGCTCTTACCGCCTCTGTTCTTTTTTCGCGGTAATCTGCAACATTAAGAACAACCCTAACATATTTACCGCTCTTTTTCTTTGCGATAAGGCTTGTAAGATACTGAATAGCGTCAAGCGTTTCGCCTCTTCTGCCGATAATGATACCGCAGTCCTCTGTGTCAACAGTGATTTCAAGAACACCGTCAACAACTGCGCCGCTAACCTTTGCATCCTCAACATTAAGACCTTTAAGCATTTCGCTTACATAGGCAAGCGTTGTTTCCATATCAATATCGTTTTCGGTAATTTTTTCTTCCTCGTTATGCTCACGAGGAGCCTTTTCGATAGCGGCAGGCGCTTCCTTTTTAGGCTGTGCCTTCTTAGGAGCGCTCTTTGCCTCTGCTTTTGCAGGAGCCTCTTTTTTTGCCGACTGCGGCTTTGCCTGCTTTTTCTGTGCAGGCTTTTTAGCCTTTTTGCCGTCGTCATAACAGAATTTCACCTCAGCGTCGCTTCCGCCGAAAAGACCGAGAATTTTTTTCTTCGGCATTGCGATAAGCTCTTCGTGAAAATATGCTTCATTCGGATTTGCAATGCCCTCTTTTGAAAGAAGCGCGGTTAAGCCTGCTTTTGCGGCGGCAGACGCTTCCTCGCGGGTTTTGCCCTTTCCGATAAATTCGTATTTCATATTATTTTTGCCTTTCCGCCCGCAGTTGAAGGAAAAGTTTTAATATAAGTCTGCCTGCGAGCCGCAGACTGCGTTATTTATTCATCTGCTTTATGCTTGCCTCTCTTGAACGGCGGTAAATCGTGTTATCAAGCATAAGCTTTGCCTGGCTCTTGCGAGGAGGATAGAATTTTGCAATAAATAACTGTTGAAGGATTGCAACAACATTTGAAACAATCCAATAGAAACCTACCGCTGCGGGAACCTTAAATGCAATGTAGAATGAGAAGAGAGGCATCATAAGCATCATCATCATCATACTGCCCATCTGCTGAGCCGCGGCAGGATTGTTTTTCTTTTGAATAATCATTGAAATGATTGACGAGCCGAGTGAGGTTGCAAGTGAAAGAATCGGAATAATAACAATTAAGCCGTCCTTCCAATGCGGAATAGCCGTCATATCAAGAGAGCCTATATAAAGTCCGGAACGGTAGCTCTCTATTGCCGAAATCTTGTCGGCGGTGAACAAATCGGGGAACTGCGCAACAAGCGAGTCCTTCATTGCGTTCCAGTTTTCAAGAATTGAAAGTTGAAGATAAAAGGTTGTTTTTCCTTCTATTCCCAAAAAGCTCTTAACAAATTCAGTTAACTGCTCTGAATATTCTCCGAAATTCGGAATGTTTATAACATAAGAAAGAGGATAATAGATAATTCCGATAATTCCCATAAGGAAAACCATCTGGAAAATCATAGGTCCGCAGCCCATCTGCATAGGATTATGACCTTCGCGTGCATATAAATCCTGCATTTCCTCGTTAAGCCTTGACTGTGCTTTTTGGCGTTCTCTTGGGTCGCTTATGGCACTGATGTTATATTTTTTTTGAATTTTTTGGATTTTCGGCTGAATCCTTGCAGTTTGCGCCGTTGTTTTCTGCTGATGAATATTTACGGGAAGCAAAACCAAGCGCGTTAAAATCGTAAATATGATAATTGCAATGAAATATTCATTGTTAAGCGCGGTAAGCAGAAATTCCATACAGCGTCCGAAAAGCCAATAAAGCGGCTTTAAAAAGCCTGTTCCCTCGGAAACCGCCATAAGCACCGGGTTAATAAACATATTAAGCATTAGTTGTCCTCATTTTTATTTTTTTTGGGAGGCACAGGATCATACCCTCCCTTGAAAAAAGGATTGCACCTTAAAATCCGCCTTATTGCAAGAAGCGTTCCCTTAAAAATTCCGTGAATTTCAATAGCCTCAATTGCATATTGCGAGCAGGTTGGAGTGTAGCGGCACGAGCCGTTTGAAAATCTTGGGCTTATCGTCATTTGATATGTTCTGATTAAAAATATCATCAGCTTTTTAATCGGATTTTTCACTTTATTGCTCCCAATTCACGCAATTGCTTTTCCATATCAAAAAGCACCTGCTGCATTTTAACCTGAGTTGTTTTTGTTCTGGCAACAAAAACTATATCGCAGTTGAAAAGGAGCTTGTCTTCCATTGAAGAAAAAGCCGCCCTAATAACTCTGCGCGCGCGGTTTCGCTGAACTGCGCCGCCGATTTTTTTGCTGCTCGTTATACCCACTCTTGTTTCGCCTCTGCCGTTTTTCATTATATATGTTACAGGACAGGGCGACGCCGAGCTTTTTCCACGGTAATATAAACGGCGGAAATCCTTGTTTTCCTTTATGGCTGTGCTTTTCACTTAACCATTCCTTTAACGACTGTTAAGCGGCAATCAGTAAGAAAGCTGCTTTCTGCCCTTTGCACGGCGGCGAGCCAATACTTTTCTTCCGTTTTTGGTTGACATTCTCTTTCTGAAACCGTGTTCCATCTTTGCATGTCTCTTTTTCGGCTGAAATGTTCTTTTCATCAAATTCACTACCTTTCACAGACTAAACTTGTCTTAATCTTTATATTCTCTGCACGGTATAGTGCAGGCACAAACAATAATATGATTAGGGCAGAAAAAACACTTCTCCCCATAATCCACATTAGCGAATAGTATTATATATTAAAAAATACTGACTTGTCAACTAAAAAATAATAAATCTTGTTTTTATTAAAATTATATATTATAATAACACTATATTTAGTGGAGGTGCTCTGTGCAAACCGCAAGAGCATTTTATAAAATCAAAAAATTATTATGAACGCAGGAGGATTTTGCAATGCTGGGAATTATCGGCGCAATGGATATTGAAATCCTTGAAATCCAAAAAAGAATAAAAAATCCGGTTGTAACCGAAACGGCTTCCTGCCGTTTTGTTTGCGGATATATAGGAAGCGTTATGGTGTGCGCGGCAATGTGCTCTCCCGGAAAGGTAAACGCCGCATTGTGCGCTCAGGCAATGATTGATAATTATAAGCCGGATAAAATAATAAACACGGGCGTTGGCTGTTCTCTTCGCAGTGATGTTGCCGTTAAAAATATAGTTATTGCAAGCGATGTGTGCGAATACGATATTGATATTTCCGCTCTCGGCGAGCCGAGGGGCTTTATAAACGGCTTAAATAAAATTAAAATTGAAGCAGACCCCGAAATTTCAGACAAGCTTGCGCGCATTGCAATCAATTCGGGCGAAAAAATTCATAGGGGAACGGTTGCCAGCGGCGACACCTTTATTGCAAGCGCCGAGCTGAAAGCCTTTATCGCAAAGGAGTTTTCCGCCGTTTGCGGAGAAATGGAGGGGGCGGCAATAGGCCACACCTGCGCCGCAAACAATATTCCGTTTGCAGTTTTAAGAACGATAAGCGACGGGGGAGACGAAGCCGCCGCAATTGATTATCCAACCTTCAAAAAAATCGCCGCAGAAAAATCTACGGCGGTTATACTTAAATATATTGAAAGTGAAGAAACGCAGATGGAGCTTTAATCGGATATTCCGATAAAGTTATTCATAATATATTCCTCTGCCTCTTCAATAATTGTGTGAAGCGCATTTTTATTAACGCTGTCCATTCCCGTTCTTGATTTATCCTCAATAAAGGCAAATCTTGAATCAAGAACCGCAATAGCGGCGGAGGCAAGCTCGTGGCCGATATTATAATCAAGCCTAAACATATCAGACGGCAAAACACCCGCCTTTGCAAGCGTTAGCGCTCCGCGGTAAAGGCAAAGCGAATAATAATCTTTAAGATACTGCGCAATATTGTTTTCGGGCGCGCAGGCAACGGCAGTGTCGGTTAAAATTCTTGTTCCCTGCAAAAGCGTTGCCATTGATGAGCCTTCAATATTATCCTTTGAAAGATTAAGAATATATTCCTCGTCAAGACCGTATCTGCTGTTTGAAACACCGAGCAGATAATCGGTTGTAACGCCGTAATATTCACTGCACTTAATAACGAAATCAAGACCGCATTCGCGAATACCCTTTTCGTAATGGCTCAAAAGAGCCTGGCTTATTCCCAAGTCAGCGGCGGCTTTTTTCTGGCTGCATCCTCTTTCTTTTCTAAGTTGAGAAAGAACGGAAGCAAACCTTGAGGTTTTTCCGTTCTCTGTTTTTTTATTATCAGACATAAATCTTTACCTGGCTTTACAAATTTTAGCAACTGTTATACTATGTGTAATTATACTGCTTGTATTCACTTTTGTAAAGCAAAACTTTTCTTTGTAAACAAATTGTAATTATTCACTCTTTTTCTTCAAAAAATTCTTACAAAAAAAGGGAGTTAGTATATGAAAACTTTTACGGTTTATCTTTTTCGCCACGGCTTAACAAAAGGAAATCTAAACGCACAGTATATTGGGCATACGGATTATCCGCTAACAAGTGATAGTATATCAGCGCTTCATTCTATCAAGGCAAAGCATCACTATCCGCAGGTGGAGGCGGTCTTTTCCTCGCCTCTTAAAAGGTGTGTTGATTCTGCTAACATAATGTTTCCGAAAAATAACCCAATTGTAATAAATGACCTTATCGAATATAATTTCGGCGAGTTTGAGGAGTGCACGGCGAAGGACCTTGAAAGCAATGAGGATTTCAAAAATTGGCTTCGCGGAGATATGCACGCCCGTCCGCCTTACGGCGAAAGCAACGCGGAATTTATTCATCGCGTTTGCAGTGCGTTTGAAAAAATTGTTGACGGTCTTATTAAATCGGGCACGCAAACCTGCGCAATAGTCGGCCACGCAGGAGTGCTTATGACAATTCTTGCGTGCTACGGATTGCCCGAGGCTCCTATGGCGCATTGGCAGATGGACGCAGGCTACGGTTATAAGCTTCGCATAACTCCGTCGCTTTGGATGCGTGCGAATAAGTTAGAGGTTGCCGACACCTCTCCGATTTCAACAAAAACATACGAAGGCGAAAGCGAAGAATTATAATGCCGCCGCAGACCCAACATAAGTTTAATTAATTTTTGGAGCGTCGGGGGTGCGGGTGTCCGGTGGACACCTCTGCGTCAGCAGAAGCACCGACCGAATCGACAGGTGAGACCGCCGCTCCCTACAAAATATCATTTGGGTTTAATTGTTCCCCGTATGAAACGCATTGAAGCAAAAGCGGGCGAACGCAGTTCGCCCCTACGGGATATGATTGTTTTTTTTACGGTTGTGAAACATAAAAAGGAACGCCGTCCTCGGCATTTCGCTATAAAAACAATGATTAAAAACGGGTCGGCGTGGAAACCGACCCCTACGAAAATACATTTAAATCGTTATATAACCTTAATGTAACACCGTAGGGGAAAACTGTGTTTTCCCGTTTAATCGGGACGGGCAACCCGTCCCCTACAAAATATCATTTGGGTTTTATATACCCCGTAGGGCAGGGGTTTACTCCTGCCGAATTCCTTGTTTCTGCCGAATAAAACGGGTCGGCGTGGAAACCGACCCCTACAAAAAAACAGAACGGAAAAAATCCGTTCTGTTTTTTTATTTAATCTATGTGCTTCCAGCCTGTTGAAATAATGTTTTCGTGCTTGCCCACATGGGTTATGATGTGTTCAACAAGCTCGTTGTTTTTCGTTTTTGTTGAAATCTCCGCACGCACCTTAACATTGCCGTTGTCCTGGTCGCTCATTTCAAGGTTGCGCAAAAGGATATCGTCTATTTCGCGAAGATATTGAATAAGGTTTGTTTTTATTTCATCTGCATTATCCTCGGAGCAGACGATTGAAATTCTGTAAAACGATTCAAGCTTTTTTGTTTTTTCCTTGTCATACTGCTGACGCTTTTGGATAAAATCCGAAACAGGATGAATAATGAGGTGTGAAAAAACTATCGTTCCCGCAACGGCAACTGCATACCAGTATTTGTCAAGGCAGCAGAGGATACCGACTGACGCCGCCGCCCAAATTGAAGCCGCCGTGTTTATACCTTTAACCTTTGTGCCGTCGCTGATGATAACGCCGGCACCGAGAAAGCCGATACCCGAAACAATCTGCGCCGCAATACGCGTAACATCTGTTCCGGCATTTTCCTTTGCGGCAAGATATGAAAACGCCGTAAAGGCGAAGGCACCAACGCAAACTATAACATTAGTAACAATTCCCGTCATATGCTTTGTAAGCTGGCGTTCCGTTCCTATAACCGTTCCGAGCGTAACGGCAATTAAAAGTCTTATTAAAAATCCCCAAAATTCAGTGATTGGAGGCACTGCTATCATCTTCCTTTATTGCAGATTTAAAAATTTAGCTCTTTTTTCTGCAAGAGTAATATTTGTTTTTCCGTAAATTCGTTTTTGCAAAAGCTGTGCGGAAAGCGGAAAATCTACCTTCCAGCACCAAGTGCCGTAAAAGGTTCCGCCCTTGCAGGTGGTTATAACCTCGCCGTTTTCGTCTGTTTCGTTAGAGGGAACGGTGCAGGTTTGAGTTGTGTAGCCAAGCCAGCCGTTTTTCAGCGCATAGCTTGCAATCGAAATAACCTCTGATTTGCTGTATCCCGTTTTAACATAAGGCAAAAGAGAATTTGCAACCTCAAGAATTTTTACTGTTGAGGCATTCTTCATCTTATCAAAAATTTGGAGCAAAACGGTTTTTTGCCTGTCTGCTCTAACTCCGTCTGAGTCAATCTTTCTAATTCGGCAGTATGCAAGTGCCTGATAGCCGTCAAGATGAACCATACCCGGCTCGGCGTCAATGGTTACATGGTCATAGCGCTTTTGATGATTGTTGATTTCGTTAATTTCAGCCTTAGTCATTTCAACATCAACACCGCCAACGGCGTCAATAATTTTTTGGAAGCTGTCAAAATTAACTATAACATAGTTGTCTATATTTATCTTAAAGTTGTTTTCAACGGCTCTGATATAGCAATCTATTCCGCCGTACATCATTGCTTCATTAATTTTGCCGTATTTGCCGCTTTCCTTATCTCCCGATTTAACCTCATAATAGCAATATGAATCTCTTAATATTGAGGTTAAAACTATTTCGCCCGTGTCTATATTAACGCTGACGATAATTGCAGAATCGGCTCTTGTTTCCTCGTCTGTTACCTCCTCGTCTCTTGTGACCTCGCCAACAAGAAGAACATTCAAAACATGAGTTGAAGAAACAGGCTTTCCATTATAATACCAGGTTTTAAGCATATCCTTATATGAGGAAATTTCGGATTTCGGGTCCTCATATATCGGTGTAAAATCCTCTTTAAGAACGTCCATTCCCGACCATTCATTAAGGGATTCGGATTGCTCGGCATTATCGGTAACATTATTAAGCGCAGTATCAACATAAATATATGCGCCTATTCCGCAGCCGATAACAAGAATTAAAATTCCTATAAGAATTGCTCTTATAATTTTTCTTTTTTTGGTTTTCTTCTTTTTCTCTTTTCTGTTTTTCTGCCTTTTTTCGCTTTCGTCGCTGTAAAGCTCGGCAGGATTTATTGCGCCTATATCCCTTTTGCGAACAATAAGAGGCTCATCGTCTGCAAGTCCTTTTTCGGCTGAACTGCTTATGTCCTCATATTCGTCGGAGAAAATAACATTCTCCTTTTCGGTGGGCTCGTCCTTTTGCACTTCGGGCTGAGCCGGCTCGCTTTTTTCAATTTCTTCCTCGGCGTAAAGCATATCCTGCGCCGTTTCTTCAATTATATCCTCGGCAGAAGGAGCTTCTTCGATTTCTTCATCAACCTTCTGCTCTTCGTTGCTTTCGGCTTCAACCCCTTTTATAAGGGCTTCGTTTTCTTCTCTTCTTTTTCGGACCTCTTTAAGAATGTCGTCAACATCGTAATTGCTCATTCTTTTATTCTCCCCTCAAAATACATAACACAGAAACATTATATATTATTTCTCCGCCGTTTTCAACAAAAAGAAATTATTTTACATATTATTAATAATAATGTTGAAAAAACAAAGGGACAGAAGCATATCCTCTGTCCCTTTAAAATGTCCCTTTGGAATTATTCCTCTTCGGTTGCTTCGGCTTCCTGCGCTTCAACAGCACCGTCTGCTTCGCTTTCCTCATCTTCAAAGCGGTCAACAATCGAGATTGTTGCAACCTTTTCGCCGTCGTTAACCTTCATAACCTTAACGCCCTTGCTTGTTCTTTGGAAGGTGGATATTTGGTCAACATGCGTTCTGATAACAATTCCGTCGCTTGAAATCATAATAACATCATTTTCTTCAAGCACGGGTGCAATCATTGCAACCTTGCCGTATTTATCGGTTTTATAGTTAATAAGACCCTTTCCGCCTCTTGACTGAACACGGTATTCATCAAATCCGCTCTTTCTGCCGAAGCCCGTTTCGGAAACGGTGAGCAGCTTAAAGCCGTCAAGCGAAGCGGCAAAGCCAACAACATAATCTCCCTCTGAAAGCGTTATTGCTCTAACTCCTCTTGCGGTTCTGCCTATGAGCCTTGCGTCATTTTCATTAAAGCAAATGCTCATACCGTCGTGAGTTGCAACAACAAGATTTCTCTTGCCGTCTGTTATTTCAACATAAGCAAGCTCGTCGCCCTCATCAAGATTGATTGCAATAATACCGCTTTGGCGGATATTCTTATATTCGTTGATATCCGTTCTTTTGATAACGCCCTTTTTCGTTACCATACACAGATATTTTCTGTCCTCCTCCTGAGGAATTTTAACCATTGCGGAAACGGTTTCGCCCTTTTCAAGAGGAAGCAGGTTAACAACATTCATACCCTTGCCAGTTCTTGAAGAAGCGGGAATTTCATAAGCCTTCTTTTTGAAAACCTTACCTGTGTTTGTAAAGAGGAAAACAACATCGTGAGAGGAGCAGGTAAACATTGTTTTTGCAACATCCTCTTCTCTTCTGCTCATTCCCATAATTCCGCGTCCGCCTCTGTTCTGCGCTTTATAGGTGTCAACCGTCATACGCTTCATATATCCCATATTTGTAAGCGTAAGAATAGACTCCTCAACGGGAATTAAATCCTCATCATCAACGCTTCCGATAACGGCGCTGATTTCCGTTCTTCTTTCGTCGCCGAATTTATCGGCAATTGCTCTTGATTCCTCTTTAATAATATCGGTTATTCTTGTTTCGTTTTGAAGAATATCAAGAAAATCCTTTATTTTAGCGTGAAGCTCGTTTAATTCGTTAACGATTTTTTCAATTTCAAGTCCGGCTAACTGACCCAGACGGTAAGCAACAATAGCCGTTGCCTGAGGCTCGTCAAAGCCGAATTTATCCATAATGGCAAGCTTTGCCTCTGCCTGTCCGCCCTTGCAGGCGCGGATTGTTGCGATAATTTCGTCAACAATATCAATTGCCTTTTTAAGACCCTCTAAAATATGCGCTCTTTCCTGCGCTTTTTTAAGGTCATATTCGGTTCTTCTTCTGATTATATCCTTTTGGAAGGCAATATATTTTTGAAGAATTTCTTTAAGCGTTAAAACCTTAGGCACTCCGTCGTCAAGCGCAAGCAGAATTGCACCGAAGGTAACCTGCATATCGGTCATTTTATAAAGATTATTAAGCACAACCTGCGCATTAGCGTCTCTTTTAACAACTATTTCAATATGCATACCTCTGCGGTCGGAATAATCCTGAACATCTGCAACGCCTTCAAGCCTTTTTTCCTTAACAAGCTCTGCAATCCTTGCAATAAGGCGCGCCTTGTTAACGCCGTAGGGGATTTCGGTTACAACAATTTTGAAGCGGTCTCCCTTTGCTTCAATAATTTCAGCCCTTGCGCGAACATAAATTTTGCCTCTGCCGGTTGCGTAGGCCTCCTTTATGCCCTTTGTTCCCATAATGATACCTGCCGTTGGGAAATCGGGACCCTTTATGTGCTGCATAAGCTCGTCAAGCTGAGCGTCGGGATTATCAATAAGGCAGCACATTCCCTCAACAACCTCTTTCATATTATGAGGAGGAATATTTGTTGCCATACCAACTGCAATACCCGATGAGCCGTTAACAAGAAGATTTGGAAAACGGGCAGGAAGAACAACGGGCTCCTTTGTTGTGTCGTCAAAGTTCGGTGCCCAATCAACTGTTTCCTTTTTAATATCCTCAAGCAGCTTCATAGAGGTTTTGCTCATTCTTGACTCCGTGTAACGGTAAGCGGCAGGCGGGTCTCCGTCTATGCTGCCGAAGTTTCCGTGGCCGTCAACAAGCGGGTGCCTTAATGAAAAGGGCTGAGCAAGCCTAACCATTGCGTCATAAACAGATGCGTCGCCGTGCGGATGATAATGTCCAAGCACATCGCCGACGGTTGTTGCGCACTTTCTGTACGGTCTGTCGGGATAAAGATTATTCTCATACATAGCGTAAAGTATTCTGCGGTGAACGGGCTTTAAGCCGTCTCTAACATCGGGAAGAGCACGCTGAACAATAACGCTCATTGAATAATCAAGAAATGCTTTTCTTATCTCGCTGCTTATTTCAACATCAATAATTTTTTGATTGTCATATCTTATGTCTTTATTACCCATCTATATAATCCTCCGAAATTACACATCAAGATTTTGAACAAACTTTGCGTTTTTCTCGATAAATTCTCTTCTCGGCTCAACATTATCGCCCATAAGAATTGAAAAGTTTTCGGAAGCGCGCTGTGCGTCCTCAACGGTAACACGGAGCATTGTTCTGAATTCGGGGTCCATTGTTGTTTCCCAAAGCTGATCGGGGTCCATTTCACCAAGACCTTTATAGCGCTGAATATCGCAGTCGCCGCCGAATTCCTTAATTCTTTCGTCTCGCTCCTCATCGCTGAAGCAATAAACGCCCTTTTTGCCCTTTGAAACCTTGAAAAGCGGAGGCTGTGCAAGATAAACATAGCCGTCCTCGATAATTTGAGGCATATAGCGGAAGAAGAAGGTTAAAAGAAGAGTTCTGATATGTGCGCCGTCAACATCGGCATCCGCCATAATTATAATCTTGTGATAACGAAGCTTGTTAATATCAAAATCGTCGCCTATTCCCGTTCCCAGAGCCATAACAACGGGAAGAAGCTTTTCGTTTGAATAAACCTTATCAACCCTTGCCTTTTCAACATTAAGCATTTTTCCCCAAAGAGGAAGAATTGCCATGTGCTCGCGGTCTCGTCCTTCCTTTGCAGAGCCACCTGCCGAATCTCCCTCAACGATATAAATTTCGCATTTTGAGGGATCCTTGCTTGTGCAGTCTGCAAGCTTTCCGGGCAGAGAGTTGCTTTCAAGCGGAGATTTTCTTCTTGCGTTGTCTCTTGCCTTTCTTGCCGCTTCTCTAACTCTTGAAGCTTCAAGTGCTTTGTTTAAAATAGCCTTTGCCGTTTGAGGATTTTCCTCAAAATATGTCATAAGCTTTTCATAAACCATTGAAGAAACAAGGCCGGTTATATCAGTATTACCGAGCTTGCTCTTTGTTTGTCCCTCAAACTGTGCCTCGGTAAGCTTAACGCTGATAACTGCCGTTATACCCTCACGCACATCCTCGCCCGATAATTTTTTATCGCTGTCTTTAAGAATATTAAATTTCTTTCCGTAATCGTTGAAAACTCTTGTTAAAGCGGTTTTAAAGCCTGTTTCGTGAGTACCGCCGTCAATGGTGTTGATATTATTTGCAAAGGATAAAATTATTTCGTTATAGGAATCAGTGTAGCAAAGGGCAACCTCGGCGCTTCTGTCCTCCTTTGTTGTTGAAAGGTGGATAACCTCGCTTTGAACGGGGTTTAAGCCTCTGCTTGTGTTGATATATTCAACGAAGGAGCGAATACCGCCCTCATAGCAGAAGGTGTTTTCAATATGCTCCTCGGGGTTTTCGCTTCTTAAATCGGAAAGCTTGATTGATAAGCCTGCGTTAAGAAATGCCTGCTCGCGCAGTCTTCTTGCAAGCACCTCATAATCATAAACAAGCGTTTCGGTAAAAATATCTCCGTCCGGCTTGAATTTGATATATGTTCCGTGGCCGTCGCTGTCGCCGATTATATGTAAATCATTAACGGGTATGCCTCTTTCAAATCTCTGCGAATAGATATGGCCGTTTTGAGTAACCTCAACCTCAAGCCATTCCGAAAGCGCGTTAACAACAGATGAGCCAACGCCGTGCAGACCGCCCGAAACCTTATATCCGCTTCCGCCGAATTTACCGCCTGCGTGAAGCACGGTTAAAACAACCGTAACGGCGGGAAGACCTGTTTTTTCGTTAATACCCGTGGGTATTCCTCGTCCGTTATCGCGAACGGCAATAATATTTCCCGGCAGGATTTCACATTCAATATGCGTGCAAACTCCTGCAAGAGCCTCGTCTATTGAGTTATCAACAATTTCATAAACAAGGTGATGAAGACCTCTCGGTCCCGTTGAGCCGATATACATACCCGGTCTTTTTCTAACGGCTTCAAGCCCTTCAAGAACCTGAATGTCCTTTGCGGAATATTCCTCGGTTACAACCGTGTCCATATCCTCTTCTTCAAGAACTGTTTTGTTTTCTTCACTCATAATGGTTTAACTCCTGTCTTGTTCTTTTAAGCAAAGTGCTTGTGTTCAGAGAACTAACATATATTTTGTCTTCCGTAACAATAAAGCTTTTCGGAAGCTCATAGCTAACATAAATAATATTTTTTTCTTTTTCTGCCTTTGATAAATAATCTCTTGTTGCTTTATTAACCGTTGATGTGTCCATATCAAAAATGCCTATGATTTTTTTACTGTTCACAACAACATCCTCTCCGAGATGCAAATACATTTAATTTACCTCTTGGGCCTGTCCGTTTTCTATTTTAACGGTTTTTCCTTTTTTAAGGCGCAAAACGGTGTTTGCGTCGCAGCAGGTAATAAAAACCTGCCAGTCCTTTATATGATTTAAAATATAATCCTGCCTTTTTTCGTCAAGCTCGCTCATAACATCATCTAAAAGTGCAACGGGCTCTTCGTTTGTTTTTTCTTTCAAAAGGCTTGCCTCTGCAAGCTTTAACGCAAGCACGCAGCTTCGTTGCTGACCCTGACTGCCGTAAAGTCTTGCGGATTTTCCGTTAATCAAAATATCAATATCGTCTCTGTGGGGGCCTGTTTTTGTTATTTTATTTAAAATATCCGTGTTGTGATTTTCATTTAATTTTTTTAACAGCTTTTCTTCAATTTGTTGAAGATTTAAGCCCCGATAATCAAACTCTCCGTTAAAAACGATATCAATTTCTTCTTTTCCGCCTGAAATTCCTTTAAAAATTTCCTTTGCAAAGGGCAAAATTGCCTCAATATATTTTTGACGCTGATAAATAATTTTTGCTCCGTCCTTTGCAAGAGAAGTGTCCCAAATATAAAGCATACTTCTTAAATCGGCATTAAAGGAAATATCCTTTAAAACAACATTTCTCTGCATAAGCGAGCGGTTGTAGCCTTTCAAAACAGAGGAATAATTTGATTTTATCTGGCAAAGCGCACCGTCAACAAATTTTCGCCTTTCGGCAGGCCCGTCCTTTATCATTGAAAGATGAACGGGAGAAAAAATAACCGCTTTAATTTCTTCACCGAGTGCGGCGGCAGAGCGTTTTTTTATGCCGTTAAGGCTTGCATTTCTTTTTCCGTCTATAAAAAGCTCCGCCGTTTGTTCTCTTTCCCTGCTTTCAAAATCAATTTTAAGCTTTGCAAATTCATTGCCGAATTTTATTAAATTGCAGTCCTTTGCACCTCTAAAAGATTTTGAGCCGCTGAAAAGATATATTGCTTCAATTAAATTTGTTTTTCCCTGCGCATTTTCGCCGTAAATAATATTTACATTTTCAAAATCAAGCGAAATATGTTCTATATTTCTGAAATTTTCAATTTCAATGCTTTTAATCTTCATTAATTATTTTATAATCCGTGTTTAAGAATGAAACCGTGTCGCCGTCCTTTATTTTTTTACCTCTTGCGGTGCAGATTTCTTTATTAACCTTAACTCTGCCGTCTAATATAAATTGCTTTGCCATTGCGCCTGTTTCGGCTGCGCCTGCAAATTTTAATAGGCTGTCAGGCTTAATAAACGGAGTTGATATTTTTATAATTTCTTCGTGCCTTTCGGCAATTTTAACCTTTATTTTCATATATTAATTATTGTCCGTGTTTTTAAGTCTCATCGGCAAAACGAGGAAAAGAAAGCTTTCGTCGCTTACAGGTAAAATTTTAACGGGGCTGATAGGTCCGCCGAGCTCAATTTTAACCTGATCCGTGTCTGCCGCGTTAAGTGCGTCAAGCAGATACTTTGAATTAAAGCCTATTTCGACTCTGTTTCCGCTGATATTTGCATGTGTGTAGTCAACAACTCTTCCGAGTGATGAAACGGTTGAAACTCTCATTTCGTCGTTATCAAAAAGGCATCTTATCGGATTTTTTGAATTATTTTCAATAACGGGAATTGTTCTTTCAATACAGGAAACGGCGTCGTTTGTATTAATTAAAACTGTTGTTGTTGAGGTTTTCGGAACTGCCGCATTGTAATCAAGAAAATCTCCTTCAAGAAGACGGCTTATAATGCTGTAATTTTCAACCTCAAAAATTATATGCCTTTTTCCAACGCTGATTTGAATATCCTTTTCCGCGTCGCTTCCTATAATTTTAATAAGCTCTCTTATTGTTTTTTTAGGAACAATAAAGGAAACATCCTCGCCGTCATATTTAATTGTTTCTGTTCTTATTGCAAGTCTGTATCCGTCAACACCTATCAGTCGAAGCTGATTTAATGTCATTTCAAACTTTAAGCCTGTGTGAACGGGCTTTGAATTTTCACTTTCCGCAACTGCAAAAAGAGTTTGCATAACCATATTTTGAAGAAGCGACTGATTAATAAACAAAGGATAGCCGCCCGAAACGCTCGGAAGCTCGGGATATTCGTCTGCGCTTATGCCTGTTATATTATATTGAGCCGCACCGGCGGTAATTGAAACAGAGGTTCCGCTTGTTTCAAAGGAAACTGTTTGAGCGTCAATTTTTCTGATAATGTCGCAAAGAATTTTTGCATTAATAACTATTGCGCCCGGCTCTGTAACTGTTGCCTGCATAATTGTGTTAATGCCAAATTCAAAATCATAGCCTGTAAGGCTTAATGTGTCTGAGCCGCATTCAACAAGTATTCCCTCAATTGTGGGAATAGTAACCTTTGTGCTGACTGCTCTCATAACATTATTGCAGGATTCGCTCAATTTTTTTGCGTCGCAGGTGAATTTCATATTTTTTCCTCCTTTTAAGAAGATATTAATTCATTTATAATAATATCAGTAAGCAGTGTTAAAATTGTTTAAAACCTTTAAATGCCTTTATTTTATGCAAAAAAACAACTGCTTTTTATGTTGATTTTTTTATTGAAAAAATGTTTTAATTGTTGAAAAAAATCAGCTTCAACATAAGTGTTTAAAATATTTATGTTAAAAACTAAAATATTGTTGAAAATTTATGAGCCTGTTTTAACATTATTTATAATATCATTAACCTTTCTTTCAAGCTTTGAATCATTTTCAATCATCTTTGAAATATCATTAATATTATAAATAACGGTTGAATAATTTTTACCGAAATCGGCACCAATCTGCTCATAAGTCAGGTTTGTTACCTCTCTTATGATATACATACAGATTTTTCTTGCGTGGGTAACGGATGCCTTTTGCTTTGATGATTTAATATCGTCAACCGAAACTCCCTCTGTTCTTGAAACCTCTTCAAGAATTTTTTCAATTGTAACGGGAATAGGGGGAATATCGTCGTCAATAACATCCTTAATAACCTTTTGAGCAAGAGCAATTGTGGGTGCGTGGCCGCTCAGCTCGCTCATTGCGTGAAGCTTTTTTGTTGTTCCTTCAAGCTGGCGTATGTTTGTTTTGATTTTATCCGCTATGTAGGTAACAACCTCGTCGCTTATTTGGAAATTAAGAAGTTTTGCTTTGTTTTTGATTATTGCACAGCGCGTTTCAAATTCGGGCGACTGAATATCTGCCAAAAGGCCGTTTTCAAATCTTGAACAAAGCCTTTCCGTTAAGCTTTGAATTTCCTTAGGCGGACGGTCGGAGGTTAAAACAATCTGCTTTCCGTTTTCAATAAGGGAATTAAAGGTGTGGAAAAATTCCTCCTCTGTTCTTTCCTTACCGCCTATAAACTGAACATCGTCTATTAAAAGAACATCAATATTTCTGAATTTAGAGCGAAATTCATCAACCGTTTTTTTGCCCAGCGCGTTAATAAATTCATTTGCAAAATCCTCTGCGCGAACATAAAGAATACGCATTTCGGGGAAGTTTTCTCGAATTTCATAGCAAATAGCGTTTAATATGTGTGTTTTTCCGAGACCGGATTTACCGTAAATAAAAAGAGGATTGTAATTTCCGTAGGAATTATTTTGCTTAATATGTCCGCCCGGATCCTCCGCAACCGCCATTGCCGCTCTGTAAGCAAATCTATTTGAAGGGCCTTCAATAAAGGTGTTAAAGGTAAACTGATAATTAGTGTGAATTTCCTCTATTTGAGGCTGCTCCTTTTTTTCCTCATCGGGAGCGTCAACAAACATTGTTGGGTCGTAAAGATATTCAATATTTGCCTCAAAGCCCAAAACGCTGTTGAAGGCATTTTGAATAAGCTCGCCGTATTGCGATTTAACAATTTTTTTCTTAACCTCGCTTGAAAAGCTCAAAAAAACAACATTGTTTTCAAAGCCGCTCAATTTAATGGGCTTCAACCAGGTGTCAAAGCCAACCTGCGTTATGTTTGATTCCGCTTTGCAGTAATCAAGAACGGCAAGCCATATATCGTTATATGTTTCCATTAAAATACTCCTCTGATTTATCTCTCTTTTTTTTAACATAAAAACAGTAATTTGTTGAAAATAATATACAGGCTTATTATATCATTTAATTTTAAAATATACAATAGTTTAGTAATAAATATTTAATATAAATATATTATAGATATAATATAAACTAAAAGAATATAAAATTAGAGTAATTAAAAACATAAATATTACCTAAAATCAGGTAAAAATCAATTTCTCTTGCGTAATATCAAATCATAATGTATAATATTTTTTGATAATGAAGTAAAGGCGGTGGAAAAAATAAGAATTTTTAAAAACAGAGGCGATATTTATATTCCGTCCGCAAATTTAAAATCAGATAAGGAAAAAAGAATTTTATTAATTGCACTTGCCTTTATTATTGTTTTTACAATTGTTTTTCTTTTAATATTCGGAATAAAATATGATTTTTCGGTAAAAAATTTTTTCACTCCCGAAAATATGGAAAAGCAAAATGAAGAAATTGTTGAACAGCTTCCCGAGGTCAGCGGAAAAACAAATTATCTTTTTGTTTTAAGCAATAAAAACACTAATGAAATGTTTTTATGCTCTCTTATTCAGGTTGATATGGACACCGTTTCTTATAAAGCCTCCTGCCTTTCTGCCGAAACTCAAATAGACGGAAAAAATCTTTTTGATATTTATAAAACCTCGGGCGCAGGCGGAGTTTTAAATGAATTAAACGGATATTTGGGCATTGATATTGATTATTACATAGATGAAAGCTTTGAGGATTATAAGGATATGTTCAACGCTATGGGAAGCGTTAATTACACCGTTTTAAACGATATTAAGTATAAGGACACCTCGCGCTACGGCTATAATATAAAAATCAAAGCGGGCGAAAGAAAATTTGACGGAGATTCGGCAACAAAGCTGCTTCGCTATTATATTGAGCAGGAGCAGAATTTTTCAGCAGCAAATGATTTTATGCTTGCCGCACTCACTCAGCAGATAAGCAGTGAAGGCTATGAAAAAAGAGAAGCACTTTTCAGTAAATTTATTGAATGCTCTCAAACGAATATAACAGTAAAGAATTTCACTCTCGGCACAAACGCAATGAAGGTGCTTTCAAGCCCAACAACGGGAGTTAATGTTTACAGCGCACCCGTAAAATACGAGGGTAATATTTTAACATCATCATCAACAGATGATTTAAAAGGCTATTTTATGAAATAACAGGAGAGGCTATGGATAAGGAAAGAATAGAAAATGCCGTTAGGGAAATTTTAATTGCCGTCGGCGAGGACCCAAACAGAGCAGGCTTAAAAGAAACACCGCGCAGGGTTGCAAATATGTATGAGGAAATGTTTGCAGGTCTTTCGCAGGACCCAAAGCAGCATTTAAAGCTTTTTGATGAAAAATCAAATGATGAAATGGTTATCGTTCGCGATATTCCGTTTTCGTCAATGTGCGAGCATCATCTTTTGCCGTTTGTCGGCAAGGCTCATATTGCATATATTCCGAGTAATAACAAAATTATCGGTCTTTCAAAGCTTGCAAGAATAGTTGATAATTTTGCAAAAAGACCTCAGGTGCAGGAAAGATTAACCCACGATATTGCCGATTTTCTTGATGAAAGCTTATCTCCAAAGGGAGTTGCCGTTATTATCGAGGCAGAGCATATGTGTATGAGCATAAGAGGAGCAAAGGCTTCGGGAAGCAAAACGCAAACCTCTGCATTAAGAGGAATTATCCGTTCGGACGCACGCACAAGAGCAGAGG
>JALEZT010000194.1 GCA_022772725.1 Eubacterium sp. | reverse complement strand
TGTTGAAAACCTTATGAAGCGCAACGGTTAATTCAACAACGCCCAAATTTGAAGCAAGATGACCTCCCGTTTTCGAAACGGTATCTATCATATATTCACGAATTTCAGCACAAAGCTGATTTAATTCGTTATTATTCAGTTTTTTTATATCCTTAGGAGAATTAACATTTTCTAAAACAGACATTAAATCAACTCTTTTCAAAGTGATAATATCACTATTTGCATAAAAATTCAATATTTGTATATTTACATATTTCTGTCAACAAGCCTGCGTGCAAGTGCTTCAAGAAAAGGATCATTATTAAAATATGTAAGCATTTTAACTGCGTTTTCCGTTAAATCGGCAACATCTCTTTGAGATTTTTCAAGACCGCAAAGTGTTACATAGGTTGTTTTATTATTTTCCGCGTCCGAGCCAACGGGCTTTCCGAGAAGCTCACTGTTGCCGATAACATCAAGAATATCATCCTTGATTTGAAAGGCTATGCCGAGATTATACGCAAACTGTGAAGCGGCGGCTATATGAGTGTCATCTGCTCCGCCGACAATACAACCCATAATACAAGCGGCTGAAATCAAAGCGCCTGTTTTCAGTCTGTGAACAGAAAGCAATTGCTTTAAATCGGGTGCCTCACTTTCATATTTTAAATCAATAACCTGACCGCCTATCATACCGCTGACACCGCTGTTTTGCGAAAGCAGGCTGACAGCGTCTGCCTTTTTAGCGCTTTCCAAATCGGAGTCGCAAATAATCTGAAAGGCGTGAGTTAACAAGCCGTCGCCAGCAAGAAGCGCAGTTGCTTCGCCGAATTGCTTATGGCAGCTCGGCTTTCCTCTTCTGTAATCATCATTATCCATACACGGCAAATCATCGTGTATAAGACTGTATGTATGAATATATTCAACGGCGCAGGCGGCGTCAAGCGCGGAATATCTGTCTGCATCGCAGGCTCTTGCAAATTCAAGAGTAAGAACAGGTCTTATTCTTTTACCGCCGTTTGAAAGGCTGTATTCCATAGCCTCGCAAACCTCATCCTGACCGTCTTTGCAATCAGGCAGAAGCTCAATAAGCCGTCTTTCAATTAAAGAAATATCATTTTTTAATATGTTTTCAAATTCAAAATCAGTCATAATTAATCCTTACTCAATTCTGTTATTTTCTGCCGTGCATTTTTTAACTTATCTGCGCAAAAAGCCGCAAGCTTTGTTCCCTCTTCATAAAGTGCAATGCTTTCATCAAGGGGTGCTTCGTTCTTTTCAAGGCGTGAAACAATTTCATCAAGCCTTGAAACTGCCTTTTCATAGGTTAATTCTTCTTTCATTTATAATACCTCGCCGACTGATATATCAACCCTTCCGTCTGCAAAACAGAGGGTTAATTCATCGTCTTTTTTAATATCATTTTTAGATTTAACTGCTTTTCCGTTTTTAGAAGCAACGCAATAGCCTCTCATTAAAACGGAGAGAGGGCTTAACGCTTCAAGCCTTGCAGAAGCATTAAGGAATTTATTTTCCTTATCGTCAATCGTGAATGAAAAAGCGTCATTCAGTCTTTCGGATAAAACTTCGAGATTATCCTGATAAGCCGCAAAAAAGCTCTCTGCATCTGCAAAAGCACCGTTTTGCGTTATGTCGCACAAATCCTGCTCAAGCGTTTCAATTCTGTTTGCGATATAAAAATCAAGTGCGTTTTTCTTAACGGACAAATCGGAATAAAGCTTGTTTATATCGGGGCAAACAAGCTCTGCCGCCGCACTTGGAGTGGGTGCACGCAAATCGGAAACGAAATCGCATATTGTAAAATCCGTTTCGTGCCCAACCGCAGAAACTATCGGGGTTTCACACGCAAAAACTGCTCTTGCAACCTCCTCGCTGTTGAACGCCCACAAATCCTCTGCCGAGCCGCCGCCCCTGCCGAGAATAATAACATCAATTCCGTCAAAGCCGTCAAGCATTTTAATTGACCTAACAATATCTGCCGGAGCGTTTTCGCCTTGAACAACAGTTGGGCAAATAATTATTTCCGCAAGCGGATAGCGGCGTGCGGTTATATTTTTAATATCCTCAACCGCCGCTCCTATATTAGAGGTTGCTACTCCGATTTTTGACGGAAAAGGAGGAATAGGCTTTTTATGCGTTTCATCAAAAAGGCCCTCTTGCGAAAGCTTTTTCTTTAACTGCTCAAAGGCAAGGCTTAAAGCTCCAACTCCGTCCGGCTGCATATCGTCAACATAAAGCTGATATTCTCCGCTTTTTGAGTAAACGGAAATTCTTCCGCGGCAGATAACCTTCATACCGTTTTCTGCCTGAAATCGAAGCCTTGAAGCGTTTGAGGAAAACATAACGGCTTTAAGCTGACTGCTTTCGTCTTTAAGTGTGAAATAAAGATGCCCTGTTCTGTAATAATGAGTAAAATTCGATATTTCGCCCGAAATATAAATATTACGAAGCGGTGCGCTTTCATCAAGCAGGGCTTTTATATATGTGTTTACCTGAGTTACTGTTAAAACATTCATAATGATTTAAGATAAGCATAAACCGCCAAGCCTGCGGCATTATCACAGCTAAACTGAGGCTCGGCAAAATATGCGTTAAATTTATTTTCAAAATTATTTCTTATCGTTTTATTGCTTGAAACTCCGCCTGCAAACAAAACAGGCATACTGCCGTGCCTTTCGAGCAGAGCAAGCGTCATTTTTTCAAGATTAACATTAATATAATCAATTGCAAATTTTGCAATATCGCAGGGATTTTCGCCGTTTTCAAGCATGGCCTTAACCTTATTTTCAACACCCGATAAGGAGCAATTACAATCCTTAACGGAGGGCTTTATTTTAAATTCTGCACTACTGCCTTGCGCAAGCTCTTCAAGCTCTGCACCGCAGGGGAATTTCATTCCGAGAAGAACTCCCGTTCTGTCTATCGCCTGACCTGCATTAAGGTCTGTGCTTTCCCCGATTATTTCGGCACTGATTATATTTTCCTTATCCGGCTTGACCAAAACGGCCTCAGTTGTTCCGCCCGAAATGTGAAAAGCAATAAAAGGCTTTTCAATTAAATCAAGCTTTTTGGCAGAATACAGTGCGGCAAGAATATGCCCCGTTTGATGCGAGGTTTTAAATAGCGGTGCACCCGTAAAAGATGAGATCGCCTGCGCAGTGCTTTCCCCTACAAGAAAGCACGGCATATAGCTTCCCTCAATCCATCTGGGCTTAATGCTTACGCCGATACCTTCAAGGCTTATTTCCTTATCCTTACAAAGCTCCTTGATTATATTCGGCATATTTACCGTATGCTGAAAGACCGCATCACTCTGCCTTAAACCTCTTTCGCCCTGCTTTACGGAGAGTACCCTTTTGCACTGAAAAACCTCGCCGTTATCATAAAGTGCGGCAGAGGTTGTGTAGTTGCTTGTGTCTATTCCGAGAAACATTAGAGCGACCTCAAATAGCTTCCAAGAACACCGTTTATAAAGGTATAATCATCAGTTCCCGAATATTTTTTGGCAAGCTCAACTGCCTCGTTAACCGCAACACCCGAGGGGACACTTTCCGCATACTTAATTTCATATATGGCAAGACGGAGGATTGAAGCGTTTACCTTTGGCAATCTGCCGATTTTCCAACCGCTTAAATATGATGAAATAATTTCATCAAGCTCCTCTCTGCGCTCGCAGACATTTTCAAAGGTTTCCTTTGCATATTCCGAAAGCTCGCTGATATTTTCGGCAAAAACCTCTTCAATTTCCTCGCAGGGCTTGTCCTTAAAAAACTCCTTTTCATAAAGGAGAATAAACGCCTGCTCTCTCATTTCACTTCTGTTCATAAAATATTGCCTTTCGATAAATCTTTATAAAGAAACAACGGCTGAAAATATAATTATACTTTCAGCCGAATTTTTAACTACTCTTCACTTTCACAAGGTGCATTTGATTTTTTGAGCTCTGCGTTCTCAACGGAGGCAATAATAACATTAACCTTTGAAACAAGCTTTCCTGTCATATTCTGTACGGCTTCCTTAACAACCCTTTGAACCTCTTCGGCTATCGGCTGAATTTTCATTCCGCTTGCAATATTGATATAAATGCTTATATCAAGGTCTTCGCCCTCCTGAATAATCCTTACGGGGCTCATAACTTTAAGGCTTCCCTTTTTTATTGTTGAAACAACATCTGCGGGCTTATTTGAAAATCCCGTTACGCCGGCAACATCCTTTGCCGCATTTGTTGCAATTGATGAAACGGCTTCCTCGGAAATAACAACCGAGCCCTTTGAATTGTATTTTGAAATTTCCATAAATTTATGCCTCCTTGCTTTTTATTATTTTAACATAATCTTTTAATTTATACAAGAGTAAATTAATAAGTATTTGTAAACAGTTTATTTCAGAGGCATTTAATTTGATTGAATAATCGTTACGCTTTCAAAGCCGCATTTAAGCTGAGCGGTTGCAATTTCCTTGATTTGAAGAGCAAGCTCGTCGGTTAATTCCTCGCAGTCAACAATAACATCAACGCGCGTTCCGTCCTCGTTAACAACCGCAAGGCAGTTATTAACTCCCTTTGCCTTAACAAGCGTTTCAATTTTATTTTCAATTTCTATATATGATGAAATTGAGGCTATTTTATCAGCTGCAGATTTATGCGCTTCCTCGCTTTCATCAACGGAATCAACAATGCTTTGCAGGTTTTCAAGTGCTTCGGCACGCGCCGTTTGCCTTTCAACACGGGCAGTTGAAAAGTATTCGCTTTCGCCTGCGGTGGTAACCTCTGTTGTTGCATCAACAAAGGTTGCTTCTCCGAGCGTTTTATTTGATGAGATAGTGCTTATTTTTGAAGATATATCGCTGTTTTCCCAATACCAGTTACCGCCGACACCGACTGCAAGAAGCAAAACAAAAAGTGAAAACAGCGCTTTGCGTCTTTTTGATTTCTTTTTCTTAACCTCATCCTCGGTTAGAAGCCCTTCAAGCTCCTTTTGTGCGTTTTTTTCTTTTTCTTCGTCCATTAATTATCACCTTTCGTTTCAAGCTTTGCAACAGAAACTCTTGTTGCCGAAATATTAAAAAGCGCGCAAACGCAATCAATAATCTTTTCCTTAACAACAATGTTATCTCCGCCGCTGCATATTACGGCAACACCCTCAACGCTTGGATATTTTTCCTTCAATAGCAGAGGCGAGTCGCCGCTTTCCCCGTCATAAATAACATATTCATTATTTTCGGAATTAGAACTATCCGTGTTAGAGCTTTCCGTGTTTTTGGCATAAACGCTTTCCTTTGTGCTTTTAAGAGTTATCATAACCCTGCAATCTCCAACACCGTCTATGCTTGAAATAAGCTCAGTCAGCTCATTATTCAGCGAAACAACATAATCGGCATAATTTTCTTCATTTGAAGCATCCTTTTTTTCAGAGCCTGAAAAATTTATTTCCGAAAGCGCAATGCAAAGTATTCCGATAACAGCAATAACGATTATTAAATTCTTTTTAGATAGCTTATCCGAAAAAAATTGCTTTAATTTATCTTTCATTTAACCACCCGAACATTCCACCTCGGAAATAATACCGAGAGTATTATATATTATATCCTTAACCTCATCGCAGTTATAGTCTTTTGAAACATATATTTTCACATAATCTATATAAAATTCATCGTTTTGAAGGGTTACATTGCATAAAACAGAGGCGTTGCTTATTCCGTTTTTTTCAAGCTCGTTCTTTACAAGCTGTTCAACTTCAATTTCAGCAGTGCTTTCGGCAGTATTTTTATATTCGCTTTCAAGGTTAAAATCAACCTTAAATTCATCAATATCAAAATCGGCAAAGGGAAATATAAAGGAAATGAAAATGAAAAGAGAAATTATTATTTTGTAAAATCTTCCCATTGAGCCCTTTGGCGATACGAGCGAAAATATAACGGAAACAATAATTGTTATGCAAATGCAAAACACCCAATTTTTTATAAAATCCATCAGCTTCCCCTTGCCGCTATTAAAATTCCTATTGAGATAATTGTTGTTACCATTGAAAGAATCAGTATAACATTCATTATAAGCAATGAATCCTCAAACGCTTTTAAAACGGAGGAAACAGACCTGTCGTTAAAAATATCCGAAACCGTTCTGCAAAGCGAAAGGAAAAGTCTCCAAAAGGACACATTTAAAACAGGCGGAACAAAAACCGTTAAAACCGCAATTATTCCGACTATTCCTACACTGCTTTTTATCAGCGAGGAATATGCCTGAATTGAAAGGA
Organism: Eubacterium sp.; assembly: GCA_022772725.1. Taxonomy (GTDB): domain Bacteria; phylum Bacillota; class Clostridia; order Oscillospirales; family Acutalibacteraceae; genus Eubacterium_R. The sequence goes on along the minus strand of JALEZT010000194.1, from coordinate 6,312 downwards.
GCCCCTCGCTGATTGCACCGCCTATAACAGGAACAACAGAATTAATTGCAAAGCGCATTGAACGCAGTCCTATCGCGTCTGCTCTTGCAGAAACCGCAGTTTTTATAGATAAAATCGAAACAAATGCCGTTGCACAAACGGAGATTGCGGTTGTTAAATATTTTTTCAAATTAAAAATTAACTGTTGAAGATTAAGCTCACTTCTTATGCCGGAGCAAATACCTATTGCAAGAAAGCAATTTGAAAGCGGAAGAAAGATATTTTCCGAAATGAAATTAAGTGCCTGTGCAAGCGAAAGCAACAGGGTGTTTGTTGAAAAGGCAGTTACCGTATTTCCTGAGGTTGCAACAATAATGCAAAATGCCGGAACAAAGGCAAATATAAAATCAGCGCAAACCGATATTGCGGCGCACGCAGAGGAAATAGAATATTTAAGCTGAGATACAAGAAGAACGGCAATAACAAGTGCGCTGACGGTTGAAAGCAGAGAAATCATTTTAGAATCGTTTACACTTTCGCGAAAGCCCTGAAAAAAAGATGAAAGAATGATAATCAGCAAAATAATCCCGCAGGAATACAAAGGCTTTTTCACGCCGTCCGCTATCATTTCTTTTAGATAATCGGCAATATCGGAAAACGAAAAATCAATAATTTTGTTATAGTCAAAATCAGTTAATCCAAGCTCGTCAAGCACCTTATATGTATCCTCGTCAAGCTCTTCAAGAAAGCTTAAATCAAACTGTTCAAGTGTTTGAATGTATTCCTCCTCGTTGTACTCCTCCTGCGCCAATGCGCACACGGGAATAAGAATTAAAGCAATGAGGAATATTACAATCAGTATTTTTTTAATTTTCATACTAAAAGTCCCGAAATTATTTTTACAACCGCCTCAAACAAAGGCAGAATCATTGCAACAATTATTATTTTAGCAGCAACCTCAGTTTGTCCCGCAAGGGCAGTCTCTCCGCAGTCTCTGCAAATATCGGCGGTTATCTGCGTTATTAATGCAATGCCGAGAACTTTAAGCATAAGCTTTAGATATGATGAAAGCTCCCCAGCATTATCCGTTATCTCTTTAAGAGTGTCTGTTATCTCGCCTATTGAGCCGACTATTTTAAAGAAAAGCAAGGCACTTGAAAACAACACAAGAATAAGCGAAACGGTTTTATTATAATCCTTTAAGAACAGAGAAAGAATTAACGCAGTTATTGAAATTCCTATAACAACCGTCATAAATCAAACAGAGCCTTAACCGTTGAAAACAGCTCGCTTATCTGCGGTATCAGCATCATTAAAACAACTATAACACCTGCAAGAGTTGTCAGCATTGCCTGATCCTCTCTTCCGCTTCTGACCAAAACGGTATTTAACACGGAAATAATTATGCCGATTGCGGCTATTTTAAATATAAAATTAACTTCCATTGCAACCTCCTATGGTAACGGTAATAATGCGAATTGCGGTTTATCGTGGCAGATTTGCCCTTACTTTTGTTAAAATAATCGTTAATCTATACAAGAATTACCGTTACCGCAAGCCCGCCCAAAACACCGAAGGCTATGCAAAGCTTATAATGCGAGCGGTAGTTTTCTTCATATTTTTTATGGCTTAACTGCATACTTTCCCTAAATGAATTAATAAGCGCAACGGTTGACTCAACATCGCTTTTTCCAAGCTCCTTGAAAAGAAGATTTATTTGCTCATTATCCGATGAATCCAAGGGCGTTTTGATGCTTATATTCTCAAAATCAATTTCCTTCAAAAAATACAGATGCGAAAGAGAGGGCTCTGCGGCAAGCCTTGAAATTATCTTTTCAGTTGAGCTTGCCGAAAAGGAAAGCTCTGCACACATCAAATCCGCCATTGTTATCAATTCCGAGGAAACAGAGCATTTTTCTTTCAACTTAAAAAGATAAGTAAGCCCCGTGAAAACAGACGCAATATTGATTAATATAATTCCTATGATTTTCAAGCAATCATCTTACTTCCAAAATTTCAAAATCGTTTGTGTAATCATTAAGCAAAACAATATAATCAAACTCTCCCGTTGCCGTTACCGCCTTAACAATGGGCTTGTTTAAAAGCTGCTCCTTCGTTTTGGCGTGAACGGAAACGGCAAAGGAAAAGCCTGAATTAAATCCGTCCTTTATGGCTTCAACCTCTTTTAAATCGTCTATTTCATCACAAATAATATAATCGGGAGAAAGAGCTCTTACCGCAATTTCAATTCCCTTTGCCTTCGGAAAGGACGAAAGCGCATCACAGTTTAAGCCAACATCTGCAACTATTCCGTTTGCGTCTCTGAAAGCAATTTCGTTTCTTTCATCTATAACGGTTACCTTTTTGTATTTATTGTTAAAGCCGCTTGAAAGAAGCCGTGCAAGGTCTCGCAAAAAGGTTGTTTTTCCTCCGCACGGCTCGGAGGCAACAATAATGCTTGGCAGTTCATTCACAAAAAGGATATTCATTACGGGCTTTGCGCAGTTTTTGATTTCACTTGAAATTCTTATGTTGAGGGAGGTTACATCCTTAACGGAGGTTATCTCTCCTCCCTTTTTAACTGCGGTTGAACAAACTCCAACCCTGTTTCCTCCTGCGGTTGTTATAAACCCGTTAACAAGATTATCAATTTCACAATGGACGGAATAATTACAAAGCCGCCTGAAAATAACATCAAATTCCTCTTCGCTGACCGTATATGCAAACTCCGAATAATGATTGAGAAGCTTGCCCTTTTCGGTTATAAAATATGTATTTCTGCCGATTATTAATATTAAAGGCATATTTCTTCTGACTCTTATTTCGTTTATCCGCCTCAACGCCTCTGTATTTAATTCGGACAAAGCGGAGCTTATCCCATCAGAAAGGCACGGAATAATTGTGTTTAATGCCAAGAAACTCACCTCAATAACATATATGAAATGTAAATTTTAATTATTACTCGTTTATTCGGTTGAAGAATTTTACATAATATGGTATTATGTATTTAATATAGTAAACAGGAGCATTTTATGGATATAACAAAAAACAACGCAAAAAGATATACAAATTCATTTATAAACGGAGAGACCGTTAATTATGTTATTTGTGCATTAATTTCGTTTTTCACGCTTTTGGCATTTAAGCAGCTTTTAAAGATGACCTTCGGAATAAGCGCAGACACGGCGGCATATATTTCATTTGCCGTTGCGGAGGTTGTGCTTTTTGTGCTTCAAAAATTCTTTGTTTTCGGTGATAACGCGTTAAGCTCACTTCCCAAGCAGATTATTTATTCTGTTGTTGCAGGCGGTATTCATCTTGGTGTTTTTGCGGTTATATCTCTTATTTTCAAATCTGTTGGGCTTTATAATTATGCCGCTTGGTTTGCCTCCTTTGTTTTTATTTTTGTGCTAAATTACCCACTTGCAAGAATATTGATTTTTGACTGCTACCTGCCTGCCGAACGCTTTAAAAACGGCAGAATTTATAAGGTATTTTTCGGAAACCGCTTTGTTTTGCTTTCAATGGCGGTTACATTTCTTGTTTTTGCTTTTATATATTTGGTTTTTCACGCCTTTCCGTTTGGAGACACAACCGTTTTAAGAATGGACCTTTACCATCAATACGGCCCTCTTTTCTGCGAGCTTTATGACAGAGTTACACAGGGAAAAAGCTTTCTTTACAGCTGGACCTCAGGCGGCGGTTCAAGCTTTCTCGGGAATTATTTCAATTATCTTTCAAGCCCGTTTAATATAATTCTATTTCTTTTTGGCAGAAAAAATATGCCCCTTGCAATAACGGCGATTGTTGCCGTTAAGGGCATTGCGTGCTCCGGTACATTTACCTTTTATTTAAAAAAGAGCCTAAACAGACATTCTGCAAGCTCTGCAATGTTTGGACTTTTCTATGCTTTCAGCGGATATTTTCTTGCGTATTTTTGGAATGTTATGTGGCTTGACGGAATGATTATTCTTCCGCTTGTTGTTTTGGGAATTGAAAGAATAATCAACAAGGGAAAGCCTGCATTATATTTCTTCTCATTAATTTATATTTTCATTGCAAGCTATTATATTGCTTATATGGTTTGCATTTTCTCGGTTATCTATTTTATTGCTTATTATTTCATTTCAAGTCCAAAGCAAACGCAAATGATAAAAGCCGAAGAAAACGGCAAATTTGATGCCGTTAAAAGCTTTTTTGCAAAGCCGTTTATAAACAAAGGCCTTAAATTTGCAGGAGCCTCTTTGCTTGCGGCGGGTATTTGTGCTTGCTTTTTAATTCCCGTTTATTTCATCCTTTCGGGTTGCAGTGCAACCTCGGACAGCTTCCCGAAGGAATTTAAAACATATTTTTCTCTTTTTGATTTCATAACAACGCATTTTGCAAGCCTTGAAACAACAATTCGTTCAAGCGGAAGCGATGTTCTTCCGAATGTTTACTGCTCAGTTTTAACGCTTGTGCTTGTTCCCCTGTTTATGCTCAATAGGGACATAAGAACAAAGGAAAAGGCAATTTATGCGCTTTTAATTGCCTTCTTCCTTTTCTCGTTTAATACTAATTATGCAAACTTTGTTTGGCATGCTTTTCATTTTCCGAATGATTTGCCATACAGATTTTCATTTATGTATTCATTCCTATTGCTTGTTATAGGCTTTAAATCGCTTATGAAAATATCCTCTATCGGCATTAAGGAAATAGGCATTACGGGATTAATGTGGATAGCTGTTATTGCCCTTGCAGACGAGCTACCGACTGAAAAAATGCAACGCTCAACAAGCTATGTTACTCTTGCATTTTTGCTTATTTGGATTTGTATTCTTTTCCTTATTAAGCGAAAAGCCGTTTCAAAATTTATTGCGTCTGTTTTAATAATTGCCTGTGCTTTTTGCGAGGCGATTGTTGCAGACCCTTCGGCATTCGGTCTTAATCAAAAGCTCGGCGGATATGTAAAAAATTATGACGCCTACACAAATGCAATTGAATATATTGAGGAAAACGACATCTCAAATTACAGAACGGAGCTTTGCAGTCTTAACACCCGCATGGATTCCTGCCTTTACGGCTATAACGGAATGAGCACCTTTTCTTCAATGGCATACGAAAAGTATTCGGGAGTTCAATATTCACTCGGAATGTACGGAAACCGCATAAACAGCTACACCTATAACACGCAAACACCCGTTTACAATATGATGTATAACATAAAATACCTGATATACAACAATGAGCAAACACGCCCGTCAACTCAGCTATACACAAGATACTACGCTGATGAAATCTCAAATGCTGCTGTTTATCAAAACGATTATTATCTGCCCAAGGCATTTTGCGTTAACTCTGCCGTTGAAAAATGGAATGCTTCCGAGGGCAATCCGTTTCGTGTTCAGTCTGATTTCTTTGCGCTTGCAACGGGATATTCGGGTGTTTTTGAGGAAGCACAGTTTGATTATGCAAGCTACACGGGAATGACGGGAGAAAACCCCGAGGGCTCGGGAACAATTTGGGTTACGAAAAACGACGATAATTCCTACGCTTCGTTTGATTTAACCGTTTCGGCAGTAACAAACGGAAACATTTATATTTACGCCTCTGCAAAGGATTTAAACAGTATAACCGTATCCTCGGAAGGCGGATCGTCAACCTTTGATATAAGCACCCCTTATATTATCGATTTGGGATATGCAAACGCAGGAGAGAAATTCGGCATTTCGTTTGACTGTGCTTCTCTTTCCGTCGGCGAAACAGGTATAGAGTTTTATGCTTACAGTGTAAACGAAAAGGTTTTAGACGCAGGATATAATAATCTTTTAAAGGGTGCTATGGAAATTACCGAATATTCGGAAACAAAAATAAAGGGTACCGTTGTTTCCGATTTCAATAATATTCTTTATTCGTCTATTCCTTATGACGAAGGTTGGGAGGTGTATATTGACGGACAGAAGGCAGAGACCTTTAAGATTGCCGACTGTCAGCTCGGTGTTATGATTAAGCCCGGCGAACACACGGTTGAATATATTTACAGACCGCGTGGCATTACCGCAGGCTGTGCAATCAGCGCATGCTCTGTTATTGCTCTCGCCGCAGTGTATTTTTACAAAAAAAGGAATAAAAATATAAATAATGACAAATTAGTTAAAAGTTAAAATTTTAGTTTACTTTATATAATAAATGTTGTAAAATACCACCGTAATAAGGGTAACGGTAATAATCCGAACCACGGTTTATCGTGGCAGATATTGCCCTTACTCTTCGTTAAAATACTCGTTAATCCGAAAGGATTAACTGCGTTTTGTGCCTTGATTAAGACCAAATCTGCACACGATAAACTGCAAA
>JALEZT010000188.1 GCA_022772725.1 Eubacterium sp. | reverse complement strand
TTATCAACCATTGAAATCATACCCGCCATATAAATATTGCCCTTGCAAAGCTCGGCAATAGTTGAAACCGTGCCTGTGAACAAGCCGTAAGCAAGATCAATATTGGCAAATTCCATAATTGCTCTTGGATTATCAGCCTTTTCCTTTACGGTTGTGAAATGATGATTTTTAACAACGATAGTTGCATAGCAGGTATCTTTTATACCCATAGAAACCTTTCCGTCAACGGTTCCACTTGCCGTAAACATGGAAATTGAATCTGAATTTGCAAGTGCTGAAATAGCACCGGTAATTGTATAGAATGTTAAAATTGTTGACTCCTCAAAAAATGCTCTGTTTTCAAGGTCTTCCTTGCTTGGCATAAGGAGCTTTGTTAATCTGTCTGTAAGCTTAGTGAACGGGCCTAAAAGGAAAGACAGCACCTGAACCATTCCCTTAACAGGAATGCCCGGCTTACTGTTATTAATAAGGTCGTTGAACTTTTCGGGCGAGCCGAAATTCATTTTGCAGGTACAGCCCTCGGAGCCTTCTGTAAATTTACAGCCTGATTTTGAGAAATGGAATGTTCCGCACGGTCCGTCTGCCACATCAAAGCAAAGAGAAACGGGAGATTTAAGAGACGCAAGAACAGCCTTTGCTTCTTCGTCAATCTCGCACAAATTCTCAAGCGTTGCAAGCACACCGTACATATTAACATACGCCATTGCTTTTGCTTCTTTCAAAATAAATTCCTCCTTTTTCGTTTTGAAAGTAATAGTGCATATAAATTATATCACATAATATGTATAGCGGTCAATTCAAAAGACATACAAAAATTTTTATTTTATTTGTTCAAAATAGATAAAAATTTATTTACATATTATGCAAAATGCCACAAAATATAAAGATTTTATAAACAGAAAAAGCGGGCAGAAAATCACTTCCTGCTCGCCTTTGAGTTAGAATTAAAAAGTATTATTTCATAAGAAATCCGATTTTTTTCATTGCCTTATCAAGAGTGCGCTGTGAAATACGCAAAGCACGCTCAGCACCCTTTTGCTGACATTCCTTAATATAAGCCTTATCGGCAATAAGACGGTTATATTTCTCCTGAACAGGTGCAAGCTCGGCAACAACCGCCTCGCCGACCGCCTTTTTGAAATCTCCGTAGCCCCTGCCCTGAAATTCTCTTTCAATTTCCTCAAAGGATTTAGAGGTTACCGCAGAATAAACCGTCATAAGATTATTAATTCCGTCCTTGCCCTCTGCATAACGAACGCACATTTCACTGTCTGTTACGGCAGATTTGAACTTTTTCATAATGGCTTCGGGGGTGTCGGTTAAATAAACAGTTCCCTTTGGGTTAGGGTCTGACTTACTCATTTTTTTAGTTGGGTCTTGCAGGCTCATAACCCTTGCGCCGTTTTTCGGAATATATGCGTCGGGAACAGTGAAAACATTGCCGTAAATTCCGTTGAAGCGTTGGGCAATGTCCCTTGTTATTTCAAGGTGCTGCTTTTGGTCTGCACCAACGGGAACAACATCTGCGTTATAAAGAAGAATATCGGCAGCCATAAGGCAGGGATATGTAAAAAGTCCTGCGTTGATATTATCGCTGTGCTGAGCCGATTTATCCTTAAACTGCGTCATTCTTGAAAGCTCGCCGAACTGCGTGTAGCAATTAAGAAGCCAAGCAAGCTGAGCGTGAGTGGGAACATGCGACTGAATAAAAACAATTCCGTTTTCAGCGTCAAGCCCGAGCGCAAGAAGCATTGCGTAAAGCTCATTAGTTTGGCGGCGAAGCATCTGCGGATCTTGGCGGACTGTTATTGAATGTAAATCCGCAACGCCGTAAATTGTATCAAATTCCTCCTGAAAGGACGGCCAACCCTTTAATGCACCGAGGTAATTTCCGAGAGTGGGAACGGAGGTGGGCTGAATTAAAGAGAGGCTTCTTTTGCGCCTTTCGGTTTGAATTTTATTTTCTTCCATAGAACATCTTCCTTTATTTTTTTATATAAATTCCTCTGCAACCAAGCCCATAATTTCAACGCCCTTAACAATGCTTTCATCATCGGGAGTTGAAAAATTAAGACGGATATAGCTGCACGGCTTTGTATCATCAACCATAAACGCCGTGCCGGGAACAACGGCAACCTTGCGTTCAAGGAGCTTATTAACATAATTAAGCATATTAACATTATCGGGCAGCTTTGCCCAGATAAAGAGACCGCCCTGCGGACGAACATAGCTTATAAAGCCCTTGCAATGCTCATCAAGGCAGGAGCACATAAGATTAAGCTTGCGCTTATAAATTTTTTTAATTTCGTCTATATGAGCGTTTACATCATATTCATCAAACCAACGGGAAACAATTATTTGATTGAGGACGCCCGTGTGAACATCCGAAACCTGCTTGCCGATAGTGAACGCAGGCGCAATTTTGCTTGGAACAACGGCATAAGCAACTCTTATTCCGGGAGCAAGAATTTTTGAAAAAGAGCCAGCATAAACAACTATTCCCTCGGTGTCCATACTCTTTATTGATGGAACTGCTTCTCCCTCAACTCTCAAATTACCATAAGGATCATCTTCAAGAATAACAAGATTATTTTCAAGCGCAAGGCGATACATTCTTTTGCGCTTTTCAAGGCTTAATGTTGTTCCGCCGGGGTTTTGAAAATTCGGGATAGTGTATATAAATTTAGCATTTGGATTTTGCTTTATCGCTTCTTCAAGAGCGTCGATATTCATTCCGTCATCATCAATAGGAACACCGACGAGGTTACAGCCGTGTGAGCGAAAGCAATTTAGTGAGCCGATAAACGAGGGGTCCTCGCAGATAACGGTGTCGCCCTCGGAGGCAAGAACGCGGGTTGTTATATCCATAACCTGCGTGCCGCCTGCGGTTATTATAACGCTATCGTCATCCGTGCCGATATTTTCGCGCTCATAAAGCCATTTTTTAACGGTTTTTCTTAAAGGCTCATAGCCCTCCGAAACGCCGTAAACAAGTGCTGAAACGGGATTTTCTTCAAGAATTTCGGCACTTATTCTTTTAACCTCCTCGCAGGGAAAAGCCTCTGTTGCAGGCGAGCCGCCGGCAAAGGCAATCATACCCGGCTCACTTGTTGCTTTAAGTATTTCCCTTACGGCTGAGGGTTTCAGCCCTGCATATTTTTTTGAAAGCTCATACATACCGAATCACTCACTTTAAAATTTGTTCAACAAAGCGCTTTGACGAATTACCGTCGCAAAGAGAAACGAAGCGCTTTTTGAATTTTTCCGCCTGCTCATTATCTGCCGAGGCATTTAAAACGGCAGAGGCAAGCTCCTCACGGCTTTGAACAATACAGCCGCAGGAATAATCGTTATAATCAAAATAAAATCCCCTGCCCTTATCATATTCCGCCAAATCGGGAGCATAAAGAACGGCGGGATTTCCTATAATTGCATTTTCAAAAATAACAGACGAATAATCAGTTACAAGAACATCTGTTATAAAAAGTATATCATTGATTTCGCGCTCGTCCGCAAAGTCAAAAACTCTTTCGCTGACAGACTGCGGAATTTCAATTTTACGCTTAACGAACGGGTGCATCTTTATAATTACCGCCCACTCTTCTCCGAGCGAACGAGCAAATTCCTCCGCATCAAAAAACTCCTGCGGATAATCTGCGTCATCAACGCTCTGACCTCTGAAAGTAGGTGCAAAAAGGCATATTTTTTTACCTTTGAGGCACGGCTCCTTTTCATAAAGCCGTTTCTTTGCCGAGGCAACATATTCCTCATCAAAGAACAAATCGGTTCTCGGAGCACCCGTTGGATAAATTTTATCCTCTGAAATGCCGAAAGCCTCTGCATAAATTCCCGAAATTTCGGGAGAGGAAACAATTGCCTTTGTATAATTTTTATGAGTAAGAGAGGCTTTTTCAGCCGTTGCTCTGCCGTAGCCGAAGCGTTTAAATGCGCCCAGCGCGTGCCAAACCTGAACAAGCTCCTGACCATTTCTTAAATCAAGAACATAAACAAGCGGCTCATAATCATCAACAAGAATGAATTTGCTTGAAGCCATTTCACGCGCAAGCTCGCTTTCGCTCGGTATTTCGGGCGGAGCGGCAACGGTTATTTGAAACGGCAGATTGTTTTTTTCAATATAATTTTTAACGGCAAGCAAATTTCCTCCGAGCCTGCCCTTTGAGGTTGAATACATAAGTATTCTGTTTTCCTGCATAGGAAGCTCTTTTTTTGCTTTTTCAAAGCTTTTTATAAAGGAAGCATATCTTGCCCTTTGAAGAAGCGGATATGCAAAGGATTTTAGTTTACTCATAGCTTTCATCATCTGCGGCTTTCTTATAATTATATTCCCCGCAGTAGGTTCCCTTTATCAATTCATCAATAATTACGCCGTAAATATGCGTTATACTGCTAAACTGCTTATTAACATAATCGTGCATAAACTGCTTTTCTTTTTCGGCATCTGCGCGTGTGCCGCTTGAAATAAAATCACAAATTCCCTTTGCGTTTTTTGAATAAACGGCAGGAATATCGCGCCAAAAATCAATATAAAAGCCGCGCTCGTCAATATATTTATCACTGTCAAAGCAATAGATATAGATGGGCAGATTTCTAAGCAGAGCCTCATAGATTATTGAGCTGTAATCGGTTACAACATAATCGGCAACCGCCATAAAATCCATACCCGTAAAGCGCTCGCCCGTTGCCTTATTCATTCGGGAATCAACATAAATTTCTTCCTTATTAGTGTCAACAACATGGTGCTTAACAATAAGGTTATATTCCGAATAATTAACGCGGTCAACAAGCTGCTGAGTTGCTTTGCGAAGCTCGGCGGTGTCCTCCTCGTTATCGCGGAAGGTGGGAACATAAAGGATATTTTCGCGGCCGTTATCAAGCTGAGGATATGCGCTGAAAATATTGCCTTTTAGCCTTGACGCTTCGCCTTCATCGGTTAAATAGTCCATACGGGGCATACCGATGGGGATAAACTTTTCCTCGGGCTGACCGAACGCCTCGGCAAAATGAGGAACGCATTTATCTCCGCTTGCCGCAATCAAATCATAATTGCGGTGCATCTTAAAGGCTTCGGCGGTTTTCGCGTCCTTGCCGCCCTCTTTATCAAGAATGGATTTTCCGAAGCGTTTAAAGGCTCCGAGCGCGTGCCAAATCTGAATGATTTTTAAATCCTTTTTATGATTAAGCATTGAGGCAAGGATACAATATCCGTCAAGCACAACAACCCTTGAGGTTGCAAGCGCATTCATTTGGCGAAACATCTCGCCTATATATTTGATTTTTCCGCCGAGAGAATCGGGTATCATTTTGCACAGAACAACAACCTTATACTGCGGATACTCCGTTTTTATCTCATTTATAAGATACCTGAAATCAAGCGACGGTGTTTCGCTTTGGCGGGAAATGAAGGCAACCTTGTTTTCGGTTTTTTTCAGCTTGAAAAAGGAATAAATTATTCCCATAAAAAATCCGAAAATTTTTGCAAAGATTTTAACCAATTTTTTCACTTCCCGTTATAAAGACTTAATTATGATTTATTCGTAAAGAGGATATTTTGCGCAAATTTGAGCAACACCGTTTTTGATATAATCCTTTTGATTATCAAAATCGGTTACTGCAAGATAGATATATTCGGAAATCTTTTCAAAATCATCTTCATTAAGACCTCTTGTTGTTGCGGCAGGAGTGCCGATACGAACACCGGAGGTTACAAACGGAGAAAGAGGCTCATTAGGAACAGTATTCTTATTAAGAGTGATATGAACCTCATCAAGCCTTGCTTCAAGCTCCTTGCCCGTTACGCCCGTTCCGATAAGAGAAAGAAGAACAAGATGGTTATCCGTTCCGCCGGAAACGAGATTAAGACCTCTTTTTGTGAGCCCGTTTGCAAGAGCCTGTGCATTATCAATAATTCTTTGCTGATATTCCTTAAATTCGGGTTTAAGTGCCTCGCCGAAGCAAACCGCCTTACCTGCAATAACGTGCATAAGAGGGCCGCCCTGTGTGCCCGGGAATACTGCCGAATTAAGCTTTTTGATAAGATAAGGATTGTTGCAGAGGATAAGACCGCCTCTTGGGCCGCGGAGGGTTTTATGAGTTGTTGTTGTTACAACATCTGCATAAGGAACGGGATTTTGATGAAGACCTGCGGCAACAAGACCTGCAATGTGAGCCATATCAACCATAAACATTGCGCCGTTAGCGTGAGCAATATCAGCCATTGTTTTGAAATCAATTGCGCGCGGATAAGCGGAAGCACCTGCAACAATGAGCTTTGGCTTAACCTTATTAACCTGCTTTGCAAAGGCATCAAGGTCGATATAGCCGTCGTCATTAACACCGTATGGCACGAAATTAAAATATTTACCGCTGATATTTGCAGGCGAGCCGTGAGTTAAATGGCCGCCGTTATCAAGGCTCATACCCATAACCGTGTCGCCGGGTTTAAGAAGAGCAAGATAAACAGCCGTGTTTGCCTGTGCGCCCGAATGAGCCTGAACATTTGCATACTGAGCACCGAAAAGCTCGCACGCTCTTTTAATTGCAATATTTTCAACAACATCAACATACTGACAGCCGCCGTAATAACGCTTTGACGGCAAGCCCTCTGCATATTTATTGGTTAAAACGCTTCCCATAGCCGCCATAACCTGCGGAGAAACAAGGTTTTCCGAAGCGATAAGCTCAATATTTTCGCGTTGGCGTTTAAGCTCGAGCGCCATTGCATCTGCAACCTCTTTGTCTGTTTCGGCAACCTTTGCTATTGAATCGTAATAATCTGCGTACATAGTTTATTCTCCTTAAATAATAATTACGAAATAAAAATAATCGCATACAGAAATAATAACATAGAATGAAAAAATATACAATAACAAATTATAAAATAAATAATTAAAATAAAACAATGGAGATAATGGAGCGTCGAGGGTGCGGGTGTCCGGTGGACACCTCTGCGTCAGCAGAAGCACCGACCGAATCGACAGGTGAGACCGCCGCTCCCTACAAAATAACATTAAGCTTTAAAGCACCTCGGCGTTCCGAACGAAACGGGTCGGCGTGGAAACCGACCCCTACAATCATAATAAAAACACGGGAGAGCGAATGCTCTCCCGTTTGGGTTTTTACTTTGCCGAAGCAAATTTATATTTAATTATGCTTGTGTGGCATCAGACCAAGAGCCGTAAACCTTTCCGCCATCCCAGTTTCTCCAAGCGCGAACACGAACATAATATGTTTGGCTTGCATCTATGCCTGTGATTGTGTAGCTATCAACGCTAT
>JALEZT010000183.1 GCA_022772725.1 Eubacterium sp. | reverse complement strand
TGCAAAAAGCTTGTCGTTCGCCATCCTCATGTTTTCGGAGAAAAAAGCGCTCAAAATGAAGCAGAAGCGCTTGAAAGATGGGATGAAATCAAGTTAAAAACAAAAGGAATGAAAAAGCAAGGCGAGGCAATGATAAAGGTTCCCCGTGAATTTCCCGCTCTTATGAGGGCGCAGAAAATTCAGGAAAAGGCGGCAAAGGCAGGCTTCGATTGGAACGATGAAAACGGAGCAATCGAAAAGCTGTTTGAAGAGATTAATGAGTTAAAAACTGCTTTGTCAGGCGGCAATCAGAATGAAATCAGCGACGAAATGGGCGATGTTCTGTTTTCCTGCGTGAATATTTCACGCTTTGCGAAATCAGATGCCGAGGAATCACTCAGCGCTTCAACCGATAAGTTTTTAAGCAGATATTTAATTGTTGAAGAGCTTGCGGAGCAGCGTTGTGTGAATATGAAGCAAGCGCCGATTGAGGTTCTTGATGAGCTTTGGGACGAAGCAAAGATAATATTAGCCGAAAGGCAAAAAAACGGAGGTAGTTCAAATGAATAAGTCAGAACTCATCGCAGCAGTTGCTGCAAAAGCAGACCTTTCAAAGAAAGACGCAGAGGCAGCAGTTAAGGCTGTTATCGATTCTGTATCAGAAGCTCTTGCAGACGGAGACAAGGTTGCTCTTGTTGGCTTTGGCACATTCGAGGTTAAAACCCGCGCAGCTCGCACAGGTAAAAACCCGCGCACAGGCGAAGCTATCGAAATTCCGGCAGCAAAGGTTCCTTCTTTCAAAGCCGGCGCAGCTCTTAAAAACGCTGTAAAATAATTTCAGCGAAGTCAAAGGAAAAGCCGCCACACGCCGTGGCGGCTTAATTTTTATCAATTAGGATTGTTTTTATGAGATTAGATAAATATTTAAAGGTTTCACGAATAATTAAAAGGCGCACGGTTGCCAATGAGGCGTGCGACGCAGGCAAAATCGAGGTAAACGGAAAAATTCAGCGTGCCTCCTACGATGTTAAAATAGGCGATAAAATAACGGTTAATATGGGTGCTCAGCCGAAAAGCTATCAGGTGCTTGAAATAAGCGAGCATGCGCTTAAAGAAGACGCCGCAAAAATGTTTAAGCCTCTTTAATTCAATCAATCATTAATGGCAATTATTTTTCATATATATTATCGGTGATTTATATGGAAGATAAAAAGGCTCACAGTCTTTTGCTTGAAAACAGAAGCGGCTTGAAAATAAGCGGAATAACGGATATCGGCGCGTTTGATGAAGAGGGCATTGTTGCTTATACGGATTACGGCTGCTTAACAGTCAGCGGAAGCTCTCTTCATATTGAAGAGCTTAATGTTGCAAACGGAATTCTTGAAGTTAAGGGCGAAATAACCGCGCTTGTTTACAGCAGTAAAACCTCAAAGGAAAAAAACGTTTTGAAAAGGCTGTTCAGTGCCTGAAATATTTGCCGTTTTTTTCCTTTCGGGAATAATAATCGGAATTGTTTATGATTTGCTTTCCTTTCTGCGCTTCGTTTTTCGCGGCAGGGTGCTTGTTTTTATTCTTGATTTTCTGTTTTTCGTTGTTTTTTCCTTTGCTTTCTTTATTCCGCTTCTTGCATATAATAACGGCTCTGTAAGGGTTATGTACTTTACAGTGTATTTAGCAGGCTTCCTCCTTTATCTTGCCTCAGTGTATAGGCTAACACTCGGATTTAAAAGGAAAACTGCGGATTTTTTACGCGGATTGTTTAAAAAAGCGTTAAAAAGTTTTAAAAAAGTATTGCAATTTATTAAGAGATTGTATTATAATAAATTTGTTAAGCATTTAACCTTTACAAAAAAGCTTAAAGCAGGTAGTAAAAATGAAAGCGCTTCTTCAAAAAATCAATGAAAACAGAAAATTGCGTCTTGCTTGTATATGTATTCCGCTTGTGGTTATGTTCTTTGTTTGCGCAGGCTTTGTTGTTTCACAAAGCGCAGATATAAGCCGTCTTAAAAAGCAGGAGGCGGCATACACTCAGCAGCTTGCTCAGCAGCAGGCTGAAAACGATAAGCTTGAAGCAATTCTTGATTCCGATAATAAGGATGAATATATAGAGCAAAAGGCCCGTGAAAAAGGATATGTTAAATCCGATGAAATCGTTTTTTACGATGTTTCGGGCAGCAATAATTAAAAAGAATAAATCTGCCGAGTTGTGCCTGCGGGCTTTTTCTCGGCTTATTTTTTTGATAAATAAAATTGTGAAAAGGAATTCTATATGAGAGAAATTAAGGCTTCGGATATAACAAAAGCAGTTGAAGAGCTTGTTATTAAAGCAAATAAAATTCTGCCGTGCGATTTGGTGGAATGTATTTCAGCTTGTGAAAGGTGCGAGGATAATCAAACCGCAAAATCGGTTCTCGGAGATTTGCAGGCGAATATTGACGCCGCCTGCGAGCTTGATATTCCTGTTTGTCAGGATACCGGTATGGCGGTTATTTTTGCAGAGATAGGTCAGGAGGTGCACATAACGGGCGGCTCCTTTGAGGATGCGGTTAATAAGGGCGTTTCGCTCGGATATACCAACGGGCTTTTAAGAAAATCTGTTGTTAAAGACCCGTTTTTTAACCGTGAAAACACAAATGATAACACTCCTGCCGTTATCCACACACGAATTGTTGACGGTGATAAAATTAAAATTATAGCCGCACCAAAGGGCTTCGGAAGCGAAAATATGAGCGCGCTTAAAATGTTTACGCCAAGCGCAAAGAGGGAGGATATAGTCGGCTTCGTTGTTGAAGCGGTTAAAAAGGCAGGCTCAAATCCCTGTCCGCCCATTGTTGTCGGAGTAGGTATCGGCGGAGATTTTGAATATTGCGCTCTGCTTGCCAAAAAAGCACTCTGCCGTCCTGTTTCAAGCAGTAACGCCGATGAAAATTATGCTTCTCTTGAAAATGAAATTCTCGAAAGGGTTAATTCCCTCGGCATAGGTCCGCAGGGCTTCGGAGGAAAAACAACCGCGCTTGCGGTTAATGTTGAAGCGTATCCAACTCATATAGCAGGGCTTCCCGTTTCGGTAAATATCGGTTGCCATGTAACGCGCCACGCAGAAAAAGTTTTGTAAAAAGGAAAAAATTTTATGTATTTATATATGACGGCTCCGTGCCTTTTCGGCGTTGAAGGCCTTGTTTCAGATGAATTAAAGCAGATGGGCGCAGAAAATGTTTGCGCCGAAAACGGAAGAGTCTTTTTTGAGGGCGATGAAAGCATTCTCGCCCGCGCTAATATAAATTCGCGCTTTGCGGAGCGTATTTTAATTGTGTTAGACAGATTTAAGGCAACAACCTTTACCGAGCTTTTTGACAGAGTTAAGCTCATCAATTGGAGCGATTTTATCGGTTCAAAGGACACCTTCCCCGTTAAGGGATATAGCCTTAACTCCGCTCTTCATTCGGTTCCCGACTGCCAAAAAATTATTAAAAAAGCAGTTGTTGAAAGTCTTAAAGAGGATTACGGTATAGGTTGGTTCGAGGAGAGCGGTCCTGTTCATCAAATTCAGTTTTCAATTATCAAGGATGATGTAACCGTTATGCTTGACACCTCGGGAACAGGGCTTCATAAAAGAGGCTATCGCCCCGAATCAAATGACGCTCCCATTAGGGAAACTCTTGCTGCCGCAATGTGTTCTCTTTCTCATCTTCGCCATTATCACACCTTGTATGATCCGTTTTGCGGAAGCGGAACAATTCTTGTTGAGGGCGCAATGCTTGCCCATAATATCGCACCGGGCATTAACCGTAATTTTGAGGTGGACCGTTGGGGCTTTATTCCCGAAAATGTTTGGAAGCAGGAACGGGCAAGATGCCGTGATATTATTAAAACTGACACGGATTTTGCCGCCTTCGGAAGCGATATAGACCCTCACGCCATAGAGCTGACTATGATAAACGCAAAAAGAATTAAGGTTGATAAATTTATGCACCTTTCCGTTTGCGATATAAAAAATTTCAAACCGTCAACAGAGCGAGGAACGCTTGTAACAAACCCGCCATACGGCGAGCGTATGCTTGATATAAAGGATGCCGAAAGGCTTTATAAAATTATGGGCGAAAAATTTGTTTCCCAAAAGGGTTGGAGCTACGGTATCATTTCTCCCGATGAGGAATTTGAAAAATGCTTCGGTAAAAAGGCAGACAAGCGCCGCAAGCTCTATAACGGTATGATTAAATGCCAGTACTATATGTATTTTAAATAAAAAGAAAGGCTTCGGAAACCGATAATTTCCAAAGCCTTTTTTATTTTATGCCGTTTTATTTTTCGGGCTTCATTGCGTTGTAAGAGGTTAAAACCGCTTCGTCGCTTATATTACAGCCCATATCCCATATAGGAACCTTTGAAAAAATTTCGTCAAGCACATCAAGCAGCTTTTCCATAGAAGCGGCTCCGAGCTTTCTTACGGTCTGCGAAAAAATATTATATATCGCCTTTGAGGTGTCTGCCTTTTTTATGGTGTTTTCTTCGCTTCTCTCAATAAAGCATATTCCTGCAAGCTCAACATTTTCAGGCGTTGAATAATCGTATTTACCGCTCCACGGCGTTCCGCAGGCGTAAACCCTTCCGTCAATTATTCTTATTGCGGGCTTGTCGTCATTAAGAATATGCGCTCTGTCCTTAAAATGTTTAAGCCAAAGCTGAGTGTGGGTTGATTTTCCCGTTCCGCTGTCTGCCGAAAAGGCATAGGCGTATCCGTCTAAAACAACGCAGGAGGAGTGAAGCAGAATACCGTTAAATTTTATAAGCTCTGTATAAAAATCCTGCCCCGTGAGCATATATTCCCAGTCGTCCGTGTTAAGCTCGGGATGCTCCTTGCAGGCGTTTTTTATGCGCTCCTCGGTTATGTCTATAACTATATCAATTTTTTGATTTTCGCTTTGATTGTCCGAAAGATAGGGGACTGCCTGCTTTTTTGTGCGCCCCTTTTCGTTTTTTATTTCAACCGTTAATCCTGCAATGTTATATATCGCCACAGCTCATAGCCTTTCAAATGCGTATTTTCCTGCGCCCTCACGCAGTCATATAAATTAGTATAAATTATTTAATTAATATAGTCAAGAAGCTTTTGTGTCGAACATTTTTTCGAATTTCTATTGACTTTTTGTTGTGGATTTTATATAATAAAACAAATGTTCGATAGATTGCGCGGTGTTATAAATGGAAAGAACAATACTTCATATTGATTGCAATAAGTTTTATGCCTCGGTTGAATGTCTGCATAATCCGGAAATAAGGGATAAGCCTGTTGCCGTGGGAGGCAGTCAGGAGGATAGGCACGGAATAATTCTAACAAAAAACGAAATAGCGTCAGCCTACGGAATAAAAACCGCCGAGCCTATATGGCAGGCAAAGCAGAAATGCCGTGATTTAATAGTTGTTCCGCCTAACTTTCCGCTCTATGTTCGCTTTTCCGAAATGGCGCGCAATATTTATAAGGACTATACGGAAAATATTGAGGCTTTCGGTCTTGATGAAAACTGGCTTGATGTAACGGGAAGCCGCAAAAGCGGAGAGGAGATTGCGCAGGAGATAAGAGAGCGCGTTAAGTTTGAGCTCGGAATAACAGTAAGCATCGGTGTTTCGTGGAATAAGATATTTGCCAAATTCGGCTCCGATTATAAAAAGCCGGACGCTATAACCGTTATAAATAAGGATAATTACAAGGATATTGTTTGGAAAAGTCCCTGCTCCGATTTGCTCTTCGTTGGCCCTGCAACAACAAGAAAGCTTAATTCCTACGGCATTTATACAGTCGGCGAGCTTGCCTGTGCAGACGCTTCGTTTCTGCGCTCTGTTTTCGGTAAAAACGGAGATGTGCTTCACACCTTTGCAAACGGTCTTGACTCCTCTCCCGTAAGCCGCATAAGTGATGAGCAGGCAATTAAAAGCATAGGCAATTCAACAACAACTCCTCGCGATATGGTGAACGATAATGATGTTAAAACCGTTTTTACCGTTCTTGCCGAAAGCGTTGCAAGGCGGTTGAGAGAGCAGAGAGTAAAGGGAAAAACGGTAACCATAACCGTAAGAGATTGCGATTTAAGGTGCTTCACAAGGCAAACCAAGCTTGCCTGCTGCACGGATGTTTCCTCTGAAATAATATCTGCGGCTATGAAGCTTTTTAAAGAAAATTATCACTGGGAAAGGCCTTTAAGAAGCATAGGCGTTTCCGTTTCCGATTTCGGCGATGAGGTGCTTCAATTCGATTTAAACAAAACCGTTGAAAAGCACGAAAAGCTTGAAAAAATCGAATGTGCCGTTGATGAAATAAGAAGGCGCTTCGGCACCTTTGCGGTTCAGCGCGCTTCAATGCTTGCAGACACTGCTTTGAGCGGCTTTAATCCTCACGATGACCACACAATACACCCTGTTGGATTTTTTAAGGAATATAAGGAGAACAGATTATGATTAAAAAATATGTTGAGGTTTTTGCTAAATTTGACACAGAGGGAAAAATAATACCCTTTATGATTAAGCTTGACGATGAAAAATATGAGATAGACAGGGTTTGCGATATTCGCCCTGCCGCATCTCTTAAAAGCGGAGGAGCGGGGATAAGATACACCTGTCGTATAATGGGCTTAACAACCTATCTTTTTCTTGAAGAATCAAAGTGGTTTATCGAATCCGCCGCCTGCTGATTATTACCGTTACCCTAAACAAAAAAATATAATATGTAATAATTAAATTTCTTATTTTGTTGCAAAATAATATTAAAAGTGGTAAAATACTCCCATAATTTTATCGGAGGATTATTTATGTCTAAGCTTTATTCAGAATTAACAAGAGAGGAGCTTATTGCGGAAAGGTCCGCTCTTGAAAAACGCTATAACGAATTTAAGGCAAAGGGCCTTAAACTTGATATGAGCCGCGGAAAGCCCGGCGCCGATCAGCTTGATTTGTCATCCGGAATAAACGATGTTAAGGATTTTGTTGAAAACGGAGTTGATTACAGAAATTACGGTATCCTTGACGGAATACCCGAATGTAAAAAGCTTTTTGCAGACCTTATGGGAGTTGAGCCGAAAAATGTTATAATAGGCCCTAACGCAAGCTTAACTCTTATGTTTGATTATATTTCGCAGTGCTATACTCACGGCGCAGGAGATGCTCCTTGGTGCACTCTTAAAAGCGTTAAATTCCTTTGTCCCGTTCCGGGATATGACCGCCATTTCACAATTCTTGAGCATTTCGGAATTGAAATGATTAATATTAATATGAACGAAGACGGTCCCGATATGGACGCAATTGAGGAATATGTTAAGGACGAAAGCGTTAAGGGTATTATCTGCGTTCCTAAATATTCAAACCCGCAGGGCATAACCTTCAGCGACGCTATTGTAAGAAAAATAGCCGCCCTTAAACCTGCCGCAAAGGATTTCAGAATTATATGGGATAATGCTTATTGTATTCACGATTTAGACGATAACGGCGACGAGCTGCTTAATATATTCAATGTTCTTCCCGAATATTCTAATGAGGATATGGTCGTTGAGTTTTGCTCAACCTCAAAAATAACCTTCCCCGGAGCAGGCGTTTCCGCTCTTATTGCAAGCGATAATAATATTGCTTCAATCAAAAAGCGCCTTAATGCGCAAACAATCAGCTATGATAAAATGAATCAGCAGCGCCACGTTAAATTCTTCGGCGATGCAAACGGTGTTCGCAATCATATGAAAAAGCACGCCGCAATTCTTAAACCCAAATTCGATATGGTGCTCCGTCATCTTGATAA
>JALEZT010000163.1 GCA_022772725.1 Eubacterium sp. | reverse complement strand
CGGCTACTCGGAAATAATACTCATAGCCGGGTGTTGTTGGGCTGATATACTTATTTGTTGTAACTGTATCTAAAAGAGTCCAGCTGTCTGCCGGCTTATTATATCCGTAAACATTATATCCCGTTGCACCATCAACTGCGTTCCACGAGATTGTTAAATTTACTCCGTTTGCTCCTCTTGCAGTTGTTGCAAGGCCGGTTACCTTGGGCACCGAGCAATATACGCATTTTCCGTTCGCAATCGTACATACCTCTGAGGAGTTAATGATTTCCTTGCACACCGGGCAATATACCGTGTGTGTTTGCGTGCCTGCATTGTGCTCATAAAGATAATAAGACACGGGAGAAATAGGATATTCTTTTTTGAATACCTCTGTTGTGTATTCCGCTTCCTTTATGTGTCCGCTGAAATCGTTATCCGATTTAAGAAAATATGTGTGGTAAATAAAATTCCCCCACAAAACGCCGTCTGTAACCTTGCTTTTATCGTATGAATACTTACTGCTATCGTCCCAAGTGGCATCTACATTATAATAATAATCTCCGAGCTTAACGATATTCCAGGCATGATTTGTGCTTGTTATTACTCGGCTTTTAACGCCTGCCATCTTGCAAAGCCTGTAAATTGCAGTTGCATATCCTTGGCAAACGGCGGTGTGATTAACAATTGCTCCGTAAGAGGTAAATTGGCTTTTATTACCGCTATCGGTTTCATCCTCATAATAATCGCAGGTTTTGCAAACATAGTTATATATCTCGCATATTTTATTATAATCCGTTTTGGTGCTCAAATTAAGCTCATTAAAAACAGACTGAAAAACTGCCGTTGCCTGCCTTTCCTGCTCGGCGGTTGTGTAATAAACGAAATCGGAACTAAAAGTATATGTATATTCTCCGCTTGAAAAAGTATACTGTATTTCGCCTCTATATCCGCCCCAAGACCATTTAAGATAATCTCCGTCTGCGAAACCGACCGAAAGCTCCTCGCTTGTTGCGGCGGTTACTATGGATTTATATAAGTCGTTAACTCCGGAGGGATCGGTGGTTGTTTTGTAAGAAAAAACGATATTGCTTTGCCTTTCAACCATTCTGTCTCTAACATATTCGGCGGCGGAATTTACAGTTGTGTAAATAGCCTCGCTTCTTGTTGAGGCTGAATAGCTTAACGCGTTTTGATTTTCATTGCTTTGAGCCTCTGCGCCTTCAAGCATTTCGGAAATATCCTCTTCATCAAGAATATTTTCATAAGCAGGATTAACAACAATATTATCAAAATTAATATTATCCTGCGCATTTGCAACAACAGAGGTGCCAAACACCATAACGGCGCAAAGCAAAGCAGATATAATTTGTTTTAACCTTTTCATACTATTCCCTCTTTCTAAAATTTTCTCTTTTTTTTGATTTATTCTATTATACTACACTTTTATTATAATAATACCCGGCTTTATTTTCAATCCGCAAAACAACAGAAAAATAACCCCTGCTTTTGTGCAAAACAGAGAAAGCGCCCTGCACCTTGCAAGACGCTCCAAACGGTTGATAAGCGATTCGGCAGGAGCAAGCCCCTGCCCTACGGGGTATATTAAAACCCAAAGGCGATTTTGTAGGGAGCGGCGACCCCGACGCTCCAAAAATCAATTTAACCTACATTGTAGCGGCAACCCCTACACTCTACTGAAATTTAAATTATTCGGTTTTTCCCATAACGCTGAGCGGATCAACATATTTTCCGTCAAGCCTTGTTTCAAAATGAAGATGACTGTCAAGCGACGCTTCAAACGGAACGGCTCCGAGAGTTCCGAGCTGCTGACCTATTTTAACCTCGTCGCCCTTTGAAACACTGACACTGTCTAAGCCGCAATAGCGCGCAACAAGCTTTCCGCCGTGGTCTATTTCAACAACCATTCCGAGCATTGAATCGTTATAAACATCAAGAACGATGCCGTCATTGACAGAGCGCACCTCTGCACCCTGCTCTGCACCGAAATCAACTGCGGTGTGGCTTCTGTAATCGCCCATTGTTTCATTTTTAATAAGCTCCTCCGAATAGCTGTTTATAACAACCTCATCAAGCGGATACTGATAAAAGCTTTTATACGGTGTGTTTGACTCCGAAAGCGGCATTGTTGCATCCTCCGCCTTTGTTGTTTGCTCGGCGGTTGTTTGCTCGGGCGTTATTTCCTCGGCAGTTGTGTCCTCAACAGTAACGGAGCGTTGAACGGCAGTTGTTTCAACAACAGTTGTTGGCTCGTTAACATCCTTTGCCGGCTTTGTTGTGAAATAAACTATAACTCCGAGCGCAATAATAGAAACGCACACAACGGAAAAAAGCGCCTTTAAATTTCTTCCTGCGTTTTTTGATTTAGAATCTGATGACATAAAAAAACACCTCAAAAGCATTATGCCCCAAGGTGTTTTTATTTATTCGGTTTTTTTAATTTTCAGCCTGCTCGGGCTTTATTTCAACCGATTTTATTATTTCAAGACTGTTTCTTACGGTTTCAAGCGGTGCTTCATAATTGAGCTTTACCGCTATATACGCCTTTTTTGAAGCCGAAAGGAGCACTCTGCCCTTCATTGCCTTATTGAGCGCAACAACATATTCAACCCTCGGCTCGTTCATATAGAGCATAACGGAGCCGTTTCTTTGCGTTATTTCGTAAATTCCGAGTGCGGCGGCTGTGTTTCGCATAAGCGAAATTTCAATAAGCCCGTTTATTGAAGCGGGTGGCAAGCCGAAGCGGTCTTTAAGCTCATCATAAACATCATTTGCATCTGCATCTGTTCTGACTGCGGCAATGCGCTTATACATTGAAAGCCTTTGCGGAGTTGAAGCAATATAATCCTCGGGAATATGCGCCTCGATCGGCAAATCAATAAGACATTCCGGCTCTTCCTCGCCCTCTTTAATTTCGCCCTTTTCCTCTGCAACCGCTTCGCCGAGGAGTTTAAGATACATATCGTAGCCGACTGCTTCCATGTGGCCATGCTGACGGTTGCCGAGAAGCGAGCCTGCGCCCCTTATTTCAAGGTCGCGCATTGCAATTTTAAAGCCCGAGCCGAACTCCGTATATTCCCTGATGGCTTCAAGCCTTTTGGTTGCAATATCGGAAAGCTCCTTGCCTCGTGTAAAGGTTAAATAAGCATACGCACGGCGCGAGCTTCTGCCGACTCTGCCCCTTATTTGATGAAGCTGGGCAAGACCCATTCTGTCTGCATTTTCAATAATAAGCGTGTTAACATTTGCAACATCAACGCCCGTTTCAATTATCGTTGTGCAAACAAGAATATCTATTTCTCCGTTTAAAAGCGCAGTCCAAACATCTGAAAGCTGCTCCTGAGTCATCTGCCCGTGCGCAACGCCCACTCTTGCCTCGGGAAGTGCCTTTTTTATTCTTACTGCGGTGTGGTCTATCGTTTCAATATTATTGTGAAGATAATAGCACTGACCGCCCCTTGAAAGCTCCTTATCCATTGCTTCAACAAGCATTGAGAAATCATATTCAACAACATAGGTTTGAACGGGATACCTATCCCCCGGCGCCTCTTCAATGAGGCTCATATCCCTTATGCCCGAAAGCGCCATATTAAGCGTTCTGGGAATAGGAGTTGCCGAAAGCGTTAACACATCAACGCGAGGGAATTTTTCCTTGATTTTTTCCTTTTGCGCAACGCCGAAGCGCTGCTCCTCATCAACAATAAGAAGCCCTAAATCCTTAAATTTTATATCCTTGCTTATAATTCTGTGAGTGCCGACAAGCAAATCAACCTTGCCGTTTTCAAGATTTTTGAGAACTTCCTTTTGTTTTGCAGGCGAAACGAAGCGTGAAAGCATTTCTATTGAAACGGGAAAAGCCTCCATTCGCGTTTTTGCCGTGTTATAGTGTTGCATTGCAAGTACGGTTGTGGGCACAAGAATTGCGCATTGCTTGCCCTCAGTTATACATTTAAAGGCGGCGCGCAGGGCAACCTCTGTTTTGCCGAAGCCAACATCTCCGCAAAGAAGCCTATCCATCGGCACGGCTCTCTCCATATCCCTTTTGATTTCCTCCGTGCACCTTAGTTGATCCTCTGTTTCCTCATAGGCGAAGCGAAGCTCAAAATCACGCTGAAAATCAGTGTCCTCCGAGAAGGCATAGCCCTTCATAGACATTCGCTTAGCATAAAGAGCAATAAGCTCCTTTGCCATATCCTTAACGGAGGAGCGCACCCTTGCCTTTGTTTTTTTCCATTCCGAGCCGCCGAGCCTGTTTATTTTAACACGGCTGTTTTCGCCGGGGCCTATATATTTTGAAACAAGGTCAAGCTGGGTTACGGGAACATACAGCACATCGCCCTTGGCATAAGATATTTTTATATAATCCTTTTTAACATTATTAAGTTCAAGTGCGTGTATGCCCTCAAAAACGCCTATTCCGTGAACATTATGAACTATATAATCTCCAACGGAAAGCTCATCAAGTGAATGAATTGCGTTTTTTGAATTAGAGCGTTTTTTCTTTTTCTGTTGAAGCGATTTTGCGTGGGTTATAAGCGCGAATTTCAGCTCCGTTATTTTGAAGCCCGAATAAACCGTTCCCGTTGTTACGGTTACTGCGCCCTTTTGAAATTCGGCAGGATATCCGTCGCAGAAAACGGCGTTAATGCCCTCGTCGTTTAAATCATAGGCAAGTGCCCTTGCACTTCTTGATGTGCCTGCCATAATGCAAACCGTGTAGCCGTTTTTAACAAGCGGAGCCGTGTCCTCCTTAATCTGCTCAACAGTTCCGTTCCACGCGTTGAAGCTTTGAACAGAAAATGACGAAAGATGAGAAACAGGAGTGTCAAACGAGCCGCGCGGAAGCGAATCAAGATAAACCGCACCCGAGGAATTATAAGCGTCAACAAGCTCATCAAAGCCGAGAGTAAATTTATCAAGCCCCTTGCAGAGCGTGCCGTCCTCAACACACCATTTAATTTGCTCTGCCATCAGCTTTTCGGAATTTTTCGCTTTCTCCTTAACCTTTGCGCTTTCGCACACAAAAAGTATTCCGCCGATATAATCGAATATTCCTCCGCTTTCATAGGCAAGCGGCAGATATTTATCAATGCAGGCAGGAACTATTCCGTTTTCGATTTTTTCGCAATCGTCATAAAGTGCCTCTCTTGCCTTGACTGCCTTGCCTTTGAGCGACATTGCCAGCGCATTTATTTTTTTCGCAAGCTTTTCGTTTGAATCAAAAAGCACCTCTGAGGCAGGAATAATATCAAGTCCGCCGAGCTTTGCCGTTCTGCGCTGGGTTGCAATATCAAACGAGGAAATCGTGTCTGCCATATCGCCCCAAAGCTCTATACGAACAGGCTCATTATAGCCGGGCGGAAAAACATCAATAATACCGCCCCTAACGGCAAACTGCGAGGTTCCGTCCACCTGCTCACACCGTGTGTAGCCTGCGCGCACAAGGCCCGAAACAAATTCCTCAACATTAATGCTTTCGCCTGCTTTTATATGAAGCGTTCTTTTTTTCAGCTCGGCAGGCGGCATTGTTTTTTGGCACGCCGCATTGGCAGAGCAAACAACGGCGGTGTATTCGCCCTCTGCCATTTTAGACAAAACGCCGAGGCGGATATGCTCAAAATCACGCGAAATTCCTGCAACCTCGCGGAAGGTAAATTCCCTTGCAGGATAATAAAGAACGCCCGCCTGAACTGCTCCGAGAGCCTCGCTCATTTTGATTGCAGAGGCTTCATCGGGAGTGATGATAAGAGCCCTTTCGCCCTTATACTGAGCAAGCGAATGAATCAGATGCGCTTTAAATGAATCGGCAACGCCTGTTGCCCCGACGGGAACACCGCCGGGGCTAATGCTTTCAGCAAGACTGATAAATTCCTTGCTCTTTTCAAATATTTTTGAAAAGCAAGACATACTTTTTCTTCTTTCTATTTGTTTTAATTATACAAATTCATTGCCTTGTCCGTTTCGCCTGCAACAATAAGCTCAACGGCGCTTAATGCGTTTTCAAGCGCATTTTTTAAATCGGCCTCGCTCTCCTTGGGAAAGCGCGCAAGCACCCAATCGGCAAGGTCTGTATAAGCATCGGGCTTTTTGCCCACTCCGATTTTAACCCGCGGAAAATCCTCACTGCCGAGATGGGCGATAATGCTTTTTAGCCCGTTATGACCGCCTGCGGAGCCTTTTCTTCTTATTCTTATTTTGCCCACATCAAGCGTTGTATCATCGGAAATAACAATAACTCTTTCGGGCGGGATTTTGTAAAATTTTGCCGCCTCGCCTATCGCCTCGCCTGAATTATTCATAAAGGTTTGCGGCTTCATTAAAAGGCATCTTTTGCCGCTTACCGTTACCTCGCGAACAAGGGAATGGTATTTCAGTTTTTTTATATCGGCATTATGCCTAACCGCATACAAATCAAGCGCAAGAAAGCCTGCGTTGTGGCGCGTCATTTCATATTTTGCTCCGGGATTTCCGAGCCCTGCTATAATATATTCAAACGCAGAGCCTTTTTTACCTGATAAAAGCATTCTCATCTTCCCTTTTTCTGTTAATTACTTTAATCTTATCGGCACGCTTGCCGTCTGTTTTAATAACCGTTATTTCAAGATTTTCAAAGGTTAAGCAATCGTTTTCCTCGGGTATTTTTTGAAGCCTTGTCATTATCCAGCCGTTAACGGTTGTTACCTCGTCGTTTTCATCTGCAACATCAAAAAACTCAAAGAAATCTTCAAGAGAGGCAGAGCCGTCAACAATATATTCGCCCTCGCCAACCTTTTCAAAATCAACAACAACCTCATCGTGCTCATCCCAAATTTCGCCAACGAGCTCTTCAAGTATATCCTCAAGCGTTACAATTCCCTCTGTTCCGCCGAATTCATCAACAACAACGGCAAGGTGGGTTTTGTTTTTTTGAAGTATTCTTAAAAGCTTTGATATTT
>JALEZT010000151.1 GCA_022772725.1 Eubacterium sp. | reverse complement strand
AACGGAGGGATTTGTATGGATAAAAAGAGTGTAAAAAGCTTCAAATATAATAATATTGAGGCAATAAGATTTCTTTTTGCGGTTATCATAGTTTATTTTCATATACTGCACTCAAATATAATGGATTTTACCGGAGGAAAGCAGATATATCAAACGCTTGCGGATTCAAATCGGTTTGCCGGTATAATAGTTGAATGCTTTTTTATATTAAGCGGATTTTTTCTTTATTATTCGTATTATAAAAAGCCGCAAATGTCTGTTAAGGAATTTGCTTACGGCAAGGTGGCAAGGCTTTTGCCTGTGTTTTTCTTTTCAGAGTTAATTTGCGTTTTGATGCATAAAAGAAGCTTGGGTGCGCTCATTTTCAATTC
The DNA here is from genome assembly GCA_022772725.1 of Eubacterium sp. GTDB lineage: Bacteria > Bacillota > Clostridia > Oscillospirales > Acutalibacteraceae > Eubacterium_R. The sequence goes on along the minus strand of JALEZT010000151.1, from coordinate 10,761 downwards.
TTTATTTTTGCAATGCACAGGCTTGTCAACCGAATGGAAGGGTATTAATTGGTATATTTCTCCACTGTTTTGGGTTCTGATTTTTTACTTTGTTTTGATAAAATGCTTTAATAATGACAAAAGAAGGCTGAATATAATTATCGGCTTGATAACATATTTTTCTTATGTAATTCTTTTAAACAACGGCGGCTTTGCACGGGAAATGATTTTCGGGTTTTTAAGCGGTGCAGTTTTGAGAGCGCTTGCCGGAATAGGTCTCGGATATTTAATTGCCGTTTGTGTTGAAAGCATAAAGGAAATGCCGAGCGTTAAGGGCTTTAAGCCGAATAAAAAGCAAAATGCTTTGATAACTGTTGTTATATCGCTTGTTGAATTAGCCTGCTTTATCGGCCTTATTATTGATTTTTTGTATAAAAAAATTGCTTATGAAAATCAGTTTATAGTTGTTATACTGTTTTCGGGATTATTGCTTTGTATGATAACCCGAAAGGGCATTTTGTCAAGAATATGCAATAATAAATTTTTCGGCAGCTTCGGAAAATATGCATATTCAATTTATGTAATGCAGCAGATAACATTTTACCTTCTTCAAAAAACGCTGTGGACAAATTCGGATTTTGTTCAAAACCATGCATATAGGTGCATTGCCGTTTCGATCCTGTTCAGCGTTCTTTTCGGAATTGCAACATATTATGTTATTGAAAAGCCGTGTGCAAGACTTTTCAAAAAACTCGGCAAAAAGCTTTTTCCGAAAAAAACCGTTGCTGAATAATAAATCCTAATTAATAAACTTAAAACCGTCCGAGCCTTCGGGCGGTTTTGTACTATCATATATAATCAGTAAAGCTTGAATATATATATTATCAGTCCGTAAATAAATGAGGAGCCCACTCCGTAAACTATAACAGGACCGGCAATGGAAAACATTTGCGCCGCCGTGCCTAAAATATAGCCCTCGTGCTTAAATTCAAGTGCAGGGGAAACAACGGAGTTGGCAAAGCCTGTTATCGGAACGATTGTTCCTGCTCCTGCGTGGCGTGCAATTTTATCAAATACGCCGATACCCGTTAAAACTGCGGTTATAATAATTAATACGCTCGGCGTTGCTATTTTTATATCGTCCTCGCTCAAACCCGCCGACTGAAAAATTGTGTTTAAAAGCTGACCGAAGCAGCAGATTGCTCCGCCGAAAAGAAATGCCTTTAAGCAGTTTAGAAAAACAGGCGAATTAGGGCTTGCTTTGTCTGTCATTTTGCTGTATTCGTCCTTGCTGACGCTCATTAGCTAAAACATCCTTTCAATTTTTAAATTATTATTAATTATTGTTTAACTTTTTAAAATAATTATTCATTTCGCTTGACAAATTATATAATTATCTGTAATATTGAAATATACTATTTGTAAAGGAATTGATTGTATGCATCTTATAGATGTTAGAAATGTATATAAAATATATAATCCTGGCGAAAATCAGGTTAACGCGCTTGACGGAGTTTCAATAACTATTGATGAGGGCGAGTTTGTTGCAATCATCGGTCAGTCCGGCTCGGGAAAATCAACGCTTATGAATATGCTCGGCTTGCTGGACACTCCAACCTCAGGCGAGTATTACATAAACGGAAAGCTTGTTGATGATTTAACAGACGACCAAATGAGCGAAATCAGAAATAAGCAGATAGGCTTTATTTTTCAGGGCTTTAACCTTATTTCCTCGCTGAACGCTATGGAAAATGTTGAGCTTCCGCTTGTTTACAGAGGCGTTCCCAAGGCGGAAAGGCACGAGCTTTCAACCGCCGCTCTTAAAAAGGTTGGCCTCGGCGAGCGTATGCATCATCTTCCGTCTGCACTTTCGGGCGGTCAGCAACAGCGTGTTGCGGTTGCGCGTGCAATTGCCGCCGCTCCTCCCGTTATTCTTGCCGATGAGCCCACGGGTAACCTTGACACCCGCTCAACCAAAGAGGTTATGAAGATTCTTCACGACCTTAAAGATGAGGGCAGAACCGTTATTGTTATCACTCACGATAATGAGATTGCAGAGCAGGCAGAGCGCGTTATAAGAATCAGAGACGGAAAGGTTGTTGAGGATTATATCAACCCCGGCTTTGAGGAAAAATACGGCAGAGCCGCAAAGCAAAACAATAAAAAGCCGATAGATGAGGGCTGATTAAAAATGTATAAATCATCTGCAAATGAAAACAATATTTGCAGGTGATTTTTTATGTTGTTTTTAAAGGCTTTTGTTGTTGGCGGTCTTATATGCGTTATAGGTCAGCTTCTAATTGATTTAACAAAAATGACTCCTGCAAAAATTCTTGTTCTTTTCGTTTGTCTCGGTGTTCTTTTCGGCGCCTTCGGAATATATGATAAGCTCGTTGATTTTGCAGGCGCGGGAGCAACCGTTCCGCTGACGGGCTTCGGTAATTCGCTTGCAAACGGCGTTAAGGAGGCAATTCGCGAGCAGGGCTTTACGGGAATAATAACCGGCGGACTTTCGGCGTGCGCAGGGGGAGTAACCGTTGCCGTTCTTTCGGGTCTTGTTGTGGCTCTTGTTGCGCGCTCAAAGGATAAAAGCTGATAAAACAGGGTAAAGCCTCGCATTTAGTTGAAAATAAGCGAAATAATTCTGTTGAAAAACTGCCGTTTCTATGCTAAAATATTTGAGATAAATATTTTGGAGGAATTCTTTATGGCAGCAATGACTTATGAATCAATAGTTGAAACAGTAAGAAACAAATTTTCAAACGCAGATGTAAGCTCTGTTTCGGGCACTCTTGCTTTTCAGTTTAATATTGTTGGCAAGGTTGAGGGCATTTTCTATGTTGAAATTAAAGATGGCAAGGTTAATGTTGAACCCTATGAGTATTACGACCGCAACGCAATAATCACTATGAACGGAACAAATCTTATTAAGCTTATCAACGGCAAGCTTGATCCCGTTCTTGCTTTCACAACAAGCAAGCTTAAGGTTGACGGAGATGTGGGCGCGGCTCTTGAGCTTATCAAGTTTATAAAATAAACAATACTGTATCTAACCGCTTCGGGCTTTCCGAGGCGGTTTTTTGTTTGAATTGTTAATAATATTAATCCGATTTACTGCATAATGCACAATAATTGAATAACTTGAAATTTTTACTTGTTTATGCCTGTTGTTTATTATATAATAAAAAGGTAAATGGAAATTTTGGAGGTAAAATTTATGAAGCATCCCGAAATCATTGAAAAAATGAGCTTGGAGCAAAAAGCAAAATTTGTTTCAGGCTTCGATTATTGGCATCTTGAAGAGGATAAGGACCTCGGACTGCCTAAAATTATGGTAACAGACGGACCTCACGGTCTGCGTAAGCAAAACACGGATAAGAAAGCATCAAACGGAATAGGTCTCGGAAATTCCGTTCCGGCAACCTGTATGCCTCCTGCGGCAACCTCTGCGTGCTCGTGGGATGAGGAGCTCCTTAAAAAAGAGGGTGAGGCGCTCGGCGAGGAGTGCCTTGCAGAGCAGGTTTCCGTTCTTCTCGGACCGGGAACAAATATTAAGCGCTCTCCCGTTTGCGGAAGAAATTTTGAGTATTTTTCAGAGGATCCGCTCCTTGCCGGTAAAATGAGCGCAGGCCTTATAAACGGTGTTCAGTCAAAGGGCATAGGCACCTCTCTTAAACATTTTGCCTGCAATTCGCAGGAAGCGTTCAGAATGGTTGTTGATGAGGTTGTTGACGAAAGAGCAATGCGCGAGATTTATTTAACTGCCTTTGAAATTGCGGTTAAGGAATCACAGCCTTGGACGATAATGAATTCCTACAACAGAATAAACGGCGTTTATGCCTCTCAAAACGATTGGCTTCAAAACAAGGTTTTAAGAGACGAATGGGGCTTCAAGGGCGTTGTTTTAACAGACTGGGGTGCTTCGGTAGACAGAATCCCCGGACTTCAATGCGGAACAGACCTTGAAATGCCGTCCTCGGGCACTCTTAACACGCAAAGAATTATTGAAGCAGTAAACAACGGCACTCTTGATGAAGCAGTTCTTAACGAAAGAGTTGATAATGTTGTTGATTTAATTGTTAAATCAAAGCCGGCTCTTGAAGGCAAGTATACATACGATGCCGAGGAGCACCACAAGCTTTCGCAGAAAATTGCAGAGGGCTCAATGGTTCTTCTTAAAAATGACGAAAATATTCTTCCACTTAAAGATGGACAGAAGGTTGCAATCATCGGCGAAATGGCAAAGGCTCCGCGTTTTCAGGGCGCAGGCTCATCTGTTATTAATCCCACAAAGCTTGATAATGCTTTTGAAGAGCTTGAAAAGCTCGGTGTTAAGGCAACCTATGCTCCCGGCTATGAAAAGGGCAAGGATGAAATTAATTCAAATCTCGTAAGCGAAGCCGTAAGCAATGCAAAGCAGGCAGATGTTGCCGTTGTTTTCGTTGGCTTAACAGAAGAGTTTGAGGGCGAGGGATATGACAGAGAAAATATTTATATGCCCAAGAGCCATAATAATCTTGTAAGCGAGGTTGCAAAAGCAAATCCAAACACGGTTGTTGTTCTTGCAGGCGGCTCGGTTGTTGAAATGCCGTGGATTAATGAGGTTAAAGGACTTCTTAATTCAGGCCTCGCCGGTCAGGCAGGCGGCGCGGCAGTTGCAAATATTTTAACGGGCGCGGTTAACCCAAGCGGTAAAACGGCTGAAACTTATCCGCTTTCATTCAGCGATAACCCAACCTACGGCAACTATCCCGGAGGTCCCGTTGTTTCCGAGCATAAGGAAAGCGTTTATATCGGCTACCGTTATTATGACAGTGCCGAAAAGGATGTTCTTTTCCCGTTTGGCTTCGGTCTTTCCTACACAACCTTTGAATACAGTGATATTAAGCTTTCCGCAAACGATATTAAGGACACAGACACTCTTAAAGTTTCCTTTAAGATTAAAAACACGGGCAACAGAGACGGCGCAGAGGTTGCCGAGCTTTATGTTGCAGATAAGGCGTCAACTATTTACCGTCCGAAGAAGGAGCTTCGTGCGTTCACAAAGGTATTCCTTAAAGCAGGCGAGGAAAAAGAGGTTACTCTTGAACTCGGCAAGCGTGCGTTTGCATATTATAATATCAATATCTCCGATTGGCATGTTGAGTCGGGCGAATTTGAAATAATGGTCGGTGCTTCAAGCCGTGATATTAAATTAACGGCAACCGTTAATGTTGCTTCAACCGTTGAAGCAGAGGTGCCCGATTACAGAGTATCCGCTCCGTCATATTATAAGGCTGATATTAAGGATATTGCCGATGATGAGTGGACTGCCGTTTACGGTCAGGAGCTTCCTCCGAGGGAAAGAGATAAGTCAAAGAGAATTGATATTTATTGCTGCCTTAACGACGCAAGAGACACAAAATGGGGCGGTAAGATTTGCTCGCTTATTGAAAATCTTATGTCAAAGATGGGCTCTGCCGAAAACGGAGACGGCAAAATGCTTGCCGCAATGGCAACTCAAATTCCCATCAGAAACTTTATTGCAATGAGTATGGGCGTTTTCTCTCCTGCAATGGCAGAGGGACTTCTTGATATTCTTAATGATGATAAGTCAACATTTGTCGGCTTCAATAAAATTATTTGGAGAATCGGCGGTGCGCTTACAAAGCTTCCTGCGCTTCTCAAATCAATTTAATCTAAAAATAAAAACAGCCTCTTCGCTTATCGAAGAGGCTATTTTTTTATGCGCATATCTAATTATTTAACTATTCCTTTTTTAAACATTATGTGCGCTCCCAAAAGGGAAACAACAACGCCTATCGGAATAAGAACACCCGTGCCAAGCGTTCCGTTGAAAAGCAGTATAATCGTTAAAGCCGCTATCGGCAGAATTGATATTTTCCAATGCTTTGCAAGGTAAGACGCGCAAAGCGCACCGAAAAGCGCGGGCGTAACCTGCTGAAATGCAGGCGCAAAAACGGAATCGGGATCTGTTATGTTGTGCAAAACGGGATAAAATGCAAGCACGCAAACCGCTATGATAACGGTTGTAACAATAGAGGAAACGGCAATTGATATTGTTGAAATAACCTCGCCCTCCTCGGTGTTGGGCTTAACCCTTGCGCTTTCCATAGAGCTTAATGCAACCGGCAGCTTGAGGTTTGTTATGTTTCCCGTAACGAAGCCGAGATATGTTCCGCCTGTGCCGAGCAGGGGAGAGTAGGTTAAAACTTCAAGCACGGCTGTGGGATAGAAAATCAGCGCAACCGTTGCAAGTCCCTTTCCTATCATCGAAAGCTTTGGATAAACACCTAAATGATAGCAAATAAGAGCAGGTATGCTGAGGAAAAGCAGAAGCGTAACAATTGTCCAAATCTTTCCGTATCTGTGGGTTTTATTAATGTAATCGTTCATTGTCAGCCCCTCCATTCAAGAAATGCAATGCTTTCGGGAAGCACCTGCGCAAGCAGCATAACAAGTGCCATTGCACCTATCATTGAAAACGGCATAGCAAAGCTTTCAAGCCATTTCCACTTTTTAGCGTCTGCAAGCCTTTGCAATATCAGCATTAAAACAACGGAAAAAATCAGAGCCGCAACGGAAAGAATGCCTGCTCCGTCTCCCGTAATATTCGGGTCGCCCTTGCCGGCAATTGCTTTTGCAACGAATGCTGCAATAAGACCGATAAACGCCGCCGCGCTCATAACGGAAGCCCATGCGTTGTTTTTTGAAACAGCCTTTCCGATTTTGCTTTGGATTTTTTTAAGAAATATCGGAATTAAAACAAGCGGCATTATTGATCCAAGCGTCATAACCCACGCAACAGTTGCAAAAACCTCGGGGTCTTTAATTTCGTTTGCTATTCCGCCCGTTAAGCCGTAGGCTTCAATTGCGTTTGTTGCCGCAGTAACCTCATAGGATATGTTGCCGATAACCGTTAGGCGTATCCACGGCAAAACATATCCGAGTGCCGCGGAAAGAGTAAGCACGGTTGCAACTATTCCTATTGCGGGAGCAACTGTGAAAAGTGCAGATGAAACGATTGTGTTTTTAACCGTTTCCTTGCTTATTCCAAGCTCCTTTGCCTTTTTTGCGGCTCTGATAAGGAAAAACAGAGCCTGCGCAATAACAAAAGCAACAACGCAAAGGGCAAGAATAATCATAAAGGTATCTTCTTTAAAATCCATATTTTTATTCTCCGCTCATAATTTTTATGTATCGCTTAAAGAAAGTAACTCCCTGCGTAAGCTGGTCAACGGGGATTCTTTCGTTTGTTGAATGAGTTGTTAAAAGCAAAGCCGTGTCAACTGTAAACGGCGCAAAGCGGTAAATATTGTTGCAGATATTTTCATAGTTGTAGGCGTCTGTTCCGCCCATAACAAGATAGGGTGCAACGATATTTTTTTCGTCTATCGCGCAGGAAAGCCTTTTAAGTGTTTCAAACGCCCTTGTGTCTGTCGGCGAAATAAGGCTCGGCTCCTTGCCCTTAACAAATTCTATTTCAACATTTTCTCCGCCCATATATTTCTCTATGTGGCGTCTGACATCTTCAATGCTTTCTCCGGGCATTATTCTGAAATTAATTGTAACGCTTGCCTTTTCGGGAAGAACATTAGCCGCTGGCGAGCCGCTTGCCATTGTTACGCCTGTTGTTGTCCTAACAAGCGAAGCCGCAGGCGGAATTTTTGTCATAATTTTAAGTAAAAGCGGCTTTAATATGCGCAGATTGCAGAAAACAACTCTGCCTAAATAAGAGGTGTGCTTGCCTATATCCGTGAAAAGATTATAAACAAACGGCATTATTTTTGCCTTAAATTGATGATTTTCAAGATTAAGCACTTTTTTTGAAAGTGTGCCTATGGCGGTGTGCTTCGGGGGCTGTGAGGAATGGCCTCCCTTTGCTTTAACGGTAACGCGAAAATCGGCATATCCCTTTTCCGAAACGCCTATTCCCGTTAAATTAGCGTCTATAATTCCTTTAACCCTTGCGGGAAGCATTGCGCCGCCCTCGTCGATAACGCTGTCAAGGCGAACTCCTCTGCTTTCAAGGGTCTTTGAAAGCTCGTGAGCGCCGTTGCCGTGCCCTGCAACGATTTCCTCATTGTGTCCAAGGCAAAGATAAACGCTTCTTTTCGGCTGATAGCCCTCTTCAAGCAGAGTTTCAACGCTTTCTAAAAGGCATATCAGGTGATTTTTCATATCAAGTGCACCTCTGCCCCAAATGAATTCGCCGTCATTATAGCCGTCAAATGCAGGATGAGTCCAGTCTTTCTCCGTTCCCTTTGCAACGGGAACAACATCTTGATGAGCAAGAAAGGCTATCGGTTCAAGTGCTTCGTCGGTTCCCTTCCAGCAAAAAAGCAGGCTTGCCCTTGAAACATCTTCAACTGAAAGATTTTCGTGCACAAGCGGAAACGCTTCGCGAAGAAAGGCGTGAAATCTGTCAAATTCGCCCCAGTCCGTTTCGTCCTCGTTTTCGTGTGAGATTGTTTTAATTTTTATCGCCTCTGAAAGCTTTTTCTGAACCCTGTCTGAATGAACAAGCTCCTCCTCAAAGGCCTCGGGCTTTACCCTTTTAGCTTTAAAGAATGCGGCTCTTATCAGCGTTATAACGATAAAAGCGGCAAGCAAGGCAAGAATAATAAGCAAAATTTTCATAGTGCCACCTCCGATTAATTACTATGCTTATTAATATATCACATTTTATGTTATATTAATACATATTGTGCGTTTTTGTAAACCTTTTGAAATGTTTTGGTCCCAAAAACGCAATTGCCGCTTTTAAACGGCATTTTCACTCTTTGAAATTAGGGGCATTTTGTCAATGAAATTTTTTATGTATTCCTTTGTTTTTGTTGAAATAAAAATTTATTTATAATATAATCATAATATAATATTGTTTTTACCCGTGCAGATATTAATTAAAAATTATCGGCACGCAGGCGGAAAGGTTTTTTAAAATGAAAAAAATTATCAGCTTATTACTTTCTGTTTCAATTGTTTTCGGCTCTCTTGCAGGGCTTTCAACGGTTGCCTCGGCACAAACCGATTCATCATCTGCGATTGAAAACAGTAAGTCCACACTCGAAACGATTACAGAGGAATTTATCAGCGTTCAGCCAGTTATGTATTCTATATATAGGGACACCATAACAACCTCGGGCTATAAGGTTGCCCCTGTTAGTGATGATTTTCCAAATATTTATTTTGAGTTCACACCTTCAAAAAGCGGAGTTTACAGCTTCTTTTCAACAGGAAGCTATGACACCGCGGCATACCTCTTTTTAGGAACTGTTGACAGTACAAATAGACAATATGTTGCCCACGGAGATGATACCGACGAGGATAATTATAATTTTCACATAACCGCATATCTTCATCAGGGAGAAACATATACTCTTTTATGCGGACTTTCGGGTGCTTCAAGCGTAACTACTGCTTCTTTCAGAGTTTATGCAAAGGACGAAAATACTCAGTCTCTGATAAAATATTCTTATAATGATTCCGATAAAACTGCGGCTGTTTCGCTTTATGCGGGTAATGATGATGAGGTTATTATTCCGCAAACGACAAACGGATATACCGTTACCTCAATCGACGAGCTTGCATTTTTGGCCGCAACGCTAAAAAGCGTTTCCATTCCCTCAACAGTACAAGCAATCGGCGCGTATGCCTTTTCGGATTGCTATGATTTGGAAAAGGTTTCCTTTGGAGAAAACAGCGCTCTTCAATATATAGATGTCGGTGCATTTTCATTTTGCTATAATCTCGGCAGTGAAATTGAAATACCGAGAAGTGTTAAAACAATTGAAGCCGGCGCATTTTATGAAACGGCAATAACAAAAGCGGTTATTTTGAGCAGAAACTGCTATATCGGCGGATCAGATGAGGACGATTTCGCTTTCCCGACCGAAGCCGTTATATACGGATATAACAACTCAACCGCACAGGATTATGCCGCAATGGCAGGAAATAAATTTGTCAGCCTCGGCGATTATCCTTTCGGAAATTATACCGTATATTCCGTTAACGATAAGGGCTTTTCGGTAAGCTGCGATGTTATCCCCGGTGCCACGGGCTATGATATTGAGGTGAATGACGGCTCGGGTTGGGTTATAGCCGCTTCAATTCACGCAAAAAGCGGAGTGGTTACAGGCCTTAAAAAATGCACGGATTATGAGGTTAGAATGCGTGCTTTTACAGACAGAAATACAGCTAAAAAACATATATCCGCTTATTCCGATGTTAAGAGCGTAACAACAACTCCTTCAAAGGTAACGGGTCTTGCAACAGTTGCAAGAGGCTCAAACGGCTCAACACTCACTATCTCTTGGAATACGCTTGAAGAAGCAACAAGCTATAATATTTATGCGTATAATAAGCCGGCTGATAGCTGGACATTTATTGCTAACACAACAGCAAATAAACATATTGATGAAACTGTAACACCCGGATATGAGTATAATTACAGAGTAGCCGCCGTAAAGGACAGTATAGAGGGCGTTCCGAGCGACACACTCCACACCTGCGCGGCGTGTGAAACGATGAAAGCCCCAACCGTTCAAAAAAGCAGCAGTCAGATTAAGGTTGGCTGGGAGCTTGTTGGCTCTCACGGATATGTTGTTATGTGGTCAACAGACCCTGATTTCAAGGAAAATTTCAGCCACAAATATATTACAGGTCATAGCGTCAACAGCTATACAATAACAGGTATTAGCTCAAATAAAACATATTATGTTAGAGTTCGCGCTTGGCGCAATTGGGACACGGGATATGTTTACGGTGCTTGGTCGGATAACG
>JALEZT010000134.1 GCA_022772725.1 Eubacterium sp. | reverse complement strand
TACGCTTATGGATTTGCTTCACGATAACGGATATGAGCAAACCGTTATGTTTGGTGCAGACGCAAACTTCGGCGGACTTTCCTATTATTATGAATCCCACGGAAATGTTAAGGTAATGGATTACCGTTATGCTAAAAGAAACAAGCTTATTCCTGAGGATTATCGCGAATGGTGGGGCTATGAGGACGATAAGCTTTATGAGTTTGCAAAGGACGAATTAACAAGGCTTTACGAAACAGGCAATCCGTTTAACTTTATTATGGAAACGGCAGACACGCACCGTCCCGGCGGATATTTAAGCAAAAATGCACCTACCCCCTATTCCGATCATTATGCAAATGCTATTGCTTACAGTACAGAGCAAGCCGTTGAATTTGTTCGCTGGATTCAGGAACAGCCGTTTTATGAAAACACGACAATAGTTTTAATCGGCGATCATTTGAGTATGGACACGGATTTCTTTAAGGATTTTGATCCCGATTATCTTCGCACGCAATACAATCTTATTCTTAACCCTGCCCCAAATGTTGCTGATGTTAACAAAAAATATCTTGTTAACCGTGAATATGCAAACTTTGATATGTTCCCCACCATTGTTGCAAGCATTGGAATTAAAATTGAGGGAGACAGACTCGGAATAGGAACAAATCTTTTCTCCGGAAGGAAAACCGTTTTTGAGGAATACGGCATAGATTTTGTTAATAATGAGCTTGAAAAGGGAAGCAGTCTTTACAATAACGAAATCCTTGTTAACCCTAATGCAAAGCCAAACGACGAGGAACCCTCCTCTGCCGACGGAGCAAAGGGATAAGAAGCACAATAAAAAGAAATAAGCAGCAAGAGGTGCAGACAAATTGCAGTCTGCGCCTTTTCTTTTTAATTTGCTCTTGATTAGTTAAATATAAAATTATATAATATTGTTATACTTATTTAAGGAGAAGAAATATGAAAGTCAGAATACCAAAGCACAGAGAATTTTATATTAAATTCGAGGAAGGCTACGATAAAGCCGAGGAGGCCTGGGAGGCACTTAACAAAATTGTTAAGGATTATTCCGTTGACGGAAAATCAATTTACACTCCAACCTTTATTGAGGACAACGAGGATAAGGTTAAGGAGCTTCAAAAAACTTACGAATTTACTTATGAAATTATAGAGAAATAAGGTTTTACTATGGAAAAGAAAAAGGCTTATGTTGTTTCAACCGCTCATTTAGACACGGTTTGGCGTTGGCAGCTTTCAAAAACGATTGAAGAGCTTTTGCCGAACACGGTTGAAGAAAACTTAAAACTTATTGAGAAATATCCCTCATACCGCTTTAATTTTGAGGGAGCGTTTCGCTATGAGCTTATTGAGGAATACTATCCCGAATATTTTGAGGAAATCAAAAAAGCTGTTGCAGACGGCAGATGGTGCCCCGCAGGCTCAGAATACGAAAACGGAGATGTTAATATCCCCTCTCCCGAAGCACTTTTCAGAAACATTCTTTTGGGAAACGGTTATTTTGAAAAGAAATTCGGCGTAAAAACAAAGGATATTTTCCTACCCGACTGCTTCGGCTTCGGCTGGGCACTTCCGTCTGTTATGAGCCACGCAGGGCTTAACGGCTTTTCAACTCAAAAGCTGAGCTGGGGCTCTGCATATTCAATTCCGTTTGATTTGGGAATTTGGCAGGGACCCGATAAGAGCACTGTTTTCGCCTGCCTTGACGCAAGGAGCTACAGATATAAATTTTCGGGCGACATAAGAGCCGATATTTCGGTTATTGATAAAATTTCCAAAAACGCATTTGAAGCAGGTCTACCGCAAACGATGCACCTTTACGGCACGGGCGACCAAGGCGGCTCTCCAACAGAAGAAAGCGTTGCGGCGGTTGAGGAAAGCGTTGCCAAAAACGCCTCCTCGGATTTTGAAATTATATCCGCTTCAAGCGATGAAATATTCAAAGATATGGAAGGGCTTCCAAAGGAGGCAACGGCTTCTCTTCCCGTTTGGGAAACGGAGCTTCCGATGACCTCTCACGGTGCAGGCGCATACACATCAAGAGCAATAAGCAAAAGGCTTAACGCTCAAAACGAAAACCTTGCGGATATAACCGAAAAGGCGTGTGTTCTTGCAGACGCAATCGGAGTTTATTCCTATCCGCAGGAAAACATTACGAAGGCTTGGAAGCGCGTTATTGCCCATCAATTCCACGATGATATTTCGGGCACCTCTAATATGGAGGTTTACAACGACGCCGTAAACGATTATGCGTTATCACTCAGTCAATTTAAAAATGAATATGCGGGCGCGGTAGGTGCGATTGCTAATGAGCTTGACACCTCGGCGGTTACGGAATGTGCCATTATAGTAAACAATCCTGCGTGCTACGAAAGAAAAAGCGCAGTAAACGCACATATAAAAATCAACCACAATGCAACCTTTGTTCGCGTTTATGACGATAAAAACAACGAGGTTCCCTCGCAGATAATACGCAAGCAGGGCAAGGAATTTGACATTGTTTTCATTGCAGAGGTTAAGCCGCTCGGCTACCGCGTTTATGATGTTAAGGCGGCTGACAGTGCCTGCAAAATTGAAACAGATGTTAAAGCCTTTGAGCACGCACTTGAAAACGATAAATATCAGGTTATCTTTAACAGAAACGGAGATATTGCTTCTGTTATAGACAAGGACATAAACAGGCAGATACTTGACGCTCCGATAAAAATGGCTAAGCTTTCCGACACGGGTGCTCTTTCATATCCGAGCTGGGAAATCAGAAAAGAGGATTTAGACAAGGAGCCCGAATACTATGCAAACACGCCCGAATTTGAAATAATCGAAAAAGGGCCTGCAAGAGTTTCGCTGAAAATAACAAGAGAGATAGGCCATTCAATTATTGAACAGATTGTTTCGCTTGAAGCAGGAGGTCAATTCTTAAAGGTTGAAAATAATGTTGACTGGCGTTCAAGGCGTTCTCTTTTAAAGGCGGTTTTCCCGTTTAGCTGCTACAACAAAACGGCTTCCTACGATTTAGGTCTCGGCGTTATCAAGCGCGAAAACAACACTCAAAAGCTTTATGAGGTGCCTGCACAGAAATGGGCAGACATTACTGCCGGCAACGGAAGCTTCGGCGTTTCTGTTTTCAGCGACTGCAAATACGGCTGGGATAAGCCGAGGTCTAATACCCTGCGCTTAACCTGCTTACATACGCCCACGGGAGCCTTCACGAAAGAAACAAGACAGGATTTGCAGGACCTTGGACGAAACAGATTTTCCTTTGCGATTTTCAGCCACAACGAAGGATATGAAAACGGCACTCAAATGCAAAACGAGCTTTTCCAAAAGCCTCTTATAGCATTCCAAACGAGCGCAAGAAGAAGCGGCTCTATTTCCTCGGATTTCTCGTTTGCAAAAATCGGCAATGATAATGTTATTATACGCGCCGTTAAGCTTGCAGAGGACTCAAACGGAATAATCATAAGATTAAACGAGGGTGCAGGAGTTCTGCAAAAGAAGGTTTCGCTTGAATTTTTTGAAGCTATTGAGGATGCCGAAGAGGTTAACGCCTTCGAGGAATCAAAGGCAAAGGCGAAATTCAAGAGCTGCAGGCTCACCTTTGACATTAAGCCCTTTGGCGTTAAAACATTCAGAATACATCTTAAAAAGCCTGAAAAGAAAGGCAGAGAAAGCTTTAAAAAGCTTGATCTTGAAGCTAACGCAAAGGGCTTTACCTCTAATGCAGACAAAAGAAATGTTATTCTTCAAGGCGGCGGTTGCTCTCTTCCGAGCGAGCTTTATCCGCAATCATTAACAGTTGGCGGAATAACATTTAGGCTGACAGACGCCGAAGAGCCATTTGATGTTATTGTTGCAAGAGAGCAAAACATAAGCATACCAAAGGGTGTTACAAAGCTTTATATGCTTGCGGCTTCAACTCTCGGCGACAGAGAGGAAACCTTTTATGTTGACGGCAGGGAAAAAACAATTACCGTTCACTCAATGACAGAGCCCTGCGGCAGATGGGATATGGCAGGACTTAACCAAACTGCACTTATGAAGCCTGTTTCGCTCGGACTTGAATTTACACACACTCATCATCCCGAGGGAGACATTGCAAACGGAAAGGCATGCTTTTACATTTATGAAATAGATGTTAGAAACGGAAAAACGCTTACCTTACCCGAGGACAACAGAATTATCATTCTTGCGATGACGGCGGTTAAGAAATTCTCTAACACACGCCTTGCAACGCAGATAACAGACGAAACACCCGATGAGGATTACAGCTTTGGTAAAATTCCGCCGATAGACAAGATACTTGATAAAACCGATTTTATAACCATAAGAGCGGGAAAAATTCAAGACCAGAAAAACGGCGGAAAAGGAAAGGGCTTTAAGCGCGATAATATAATCACAAATATTATCCGCTCCTACACAAAATCCGAATGGTAATATAAGCGTATATACAGTATATAATGAATAAGCCTCTATGCAATTTATGTATAGAGGCTTTTCCTTATTTTGTAAAGCGGTTAATCTTTACATTATTAACTTGTTGAAAGAATTGTTGAAAAGTATGTTAAAAGTGTTAAGAACTCAAATTTTTCAATGTTTTCAACAGAGTTTTTGTAAAGTAAAACCACTTTATAGCAGAACTTTCAACAGAGTTTTCAACATTTTTATAATTGAATATACAATTTGATAATATTTTAACCGAATTTATATATGCAAAAAGCCGCCCGAAATAATCGGACGGCTTGCCTTTTAAGAATTATTTCTTATTGAAAAGCTGAACAATATCGTCAAATGTGTCGCTGTCATTCGGAGTGAATGTACTTGTTGGCTGATTGTTCTGCGGAGGAGCAACCTCAATATTAGCAGTTGTTGATTTAATAGGAGCTCCCGGTCCCTTATCGCCGAAGCGAGTTGCAATAACAGTTATAATCATTTCATCTTCAAGAGACTCATCAAAGTTTGCACCCCAGATGATTTCACAATCAGGATGAACTGCATTTGTTACGATTGAAGAAGCAGCGTCGATTTCTTCAAGACCGATATCTGTTGAAGCAGTGATATTGAGAAGAACACCGCGAGCACCGTCAATAGAGGTGTTAAGAAGCGGACTTGAAATAGCAGCCTGTGCGGCAATTTCAGCCTTATCCTTGCCCTTTGCACGGCCAACGCCCATGTGAGCATAGCCGGCATCCTTCATAATTTCGGTTACATCGGCAAAGTCGGAGTTAACAAGACCTGTTGCATTAACAAGATCCGAAATAGACTGAACACCCTGGCGAAGAACATCGTTTGCAATTTCAAACGCGTTAAGAAGAGTGATTCTTTCCTCAGTTACAAATTTAAGGTTTTCATTAGGAATAACCATAATTGAATCTACATACTGAGCGAGCTCATCAATACCTGCCTGAGCCTGCTCCATACGGCGCTTACCTTCAAAAGCAAAAGGAGTTGTAACAACACCAACGGTAAGTATTCCGAGATCCTTGGCAACCTGTGCAACAACGGGAGCGGCACCTGTTCCTGTTCCGCCGCCCATACCTGCGGTGATGAATACCATTTCAGCACCCGAAAGAGCGTCTGTTATAGCCTCTCTGCTTTCATCAGCGGCTTTTTTACCGATTTCAGGCTTAGCACCTGCACCACGGCCCTTTGTTGCCTTTTCGCCGATAAGAATTTTCTGTGAAGCCTGCGATTTTGAAAGAGCGGGCTTATCACTGTTTACTGCGATAAATTCAACATCCTGAATATTGCAGTGAACCATTCTGTTTACAGCGTTTCCGCCGCCGCCGCCAACGCCGACAACTTTAATTGAAACAACCTTTGTATCTTCTGTATCGATTTCATAACGTCCCATATTTTTATTCTCCTTATATGTATTAGTTCAGACGAATAACTGTCTTTGCTAATCTATTGTAACAATATTGTAACTGTTTTGCAATATTTTTTTTGAAATTCTTGAAATATTTTTTTCAAATTTTGTAGAATTATTTTTCAATCATTTGTGCAACTTTAACAAATCACGTGTTTTTTGTTGATAAAATCGTGCTTTTGTTAAGTAATTTACTTTACACATTTTGTAACCTTATTCGGCTGTAAAGTAAGATTGCTTGCCACCCGATAAATCAAGCCTTCCCCGTATTCCCGAGCTGCTTTCATTTAACTGCTCGCACGCCGCAAGGCCTCTGTATATTTTATTCTCTAAGTCCTCACATTCTCCGAGCTCAAAGGTTATTCTGCCGTCATAAACTATATAGTTTTCATTTATGTCTGTACTGCTTATTGATGTTGCCTGAGTCATTCCCGTGCTTTTAACCGCCTGTGTGATAAGCGAGAGCCTATCTGCCGTTTTTTCATCCTCAAATTCTATCGGATATCCCGGCTGCGCATTAACAACAGCCGCATCTGCAATCAGCACCGAGCCTGCGGGAGATTCCGCGGAATTAGCTTCAAGCACCTTAAAATTATCATCAAGCAGAATATATGTTTCTTCCTCGCCTTTAATTGAATAAGAGGCCTGTGCGTCTGTTACGGTTAGTTTAACAGTTTTAGGCAATACTCTGTTTATTTTAACATTATATATATAAGGAAGTGTTGTTGTCAGCCTTTCCTCAATTTTATCCGAGTCAAGCAAAAACAGGTTATCGCCGATATCAATACCGCTTGCGGAAATTATATCCGCCTCGGAATATATACCGCTTCCCGAAACCGATATCTGCTCTGTTTTAAAGAAAACAGTCAGCGAAAGTGCAACACCGACGGACACAAGAACTATAAGCAAAACAAACGAAAGAATAAACTTTCTTACACTGTTTTTAAGGCGTCTTTTTTTATTTTGCCGTGTTCGTTTTTGATTAACAGTTTGATTTGCTTTGCCGCCCTGCTTTGACTGCGAATTTCTGTATATCTTCGGCGCTTCAAGATTAATAGGGCCGAGATTACTGTTTAAATCCTTATTACTGTTCGGCTGACTGTTTGGTTTTTTCTTCCTCATAATCCTTCCTCTTTATAACTGCGCCTATTTTTTGAAGATTCTTTTCTATATGCTCATATCCCCTGTCTATATGATAAACATTTCCAACCGTTGAAGCTCCCTCTGCCGCAAGCGCGGCTATAACAAGCGACGCGCCGCCTCTTAAATCGGTTGAATAAACATTTGCGCCGTAAAGATTTTTAACGCCGTTAACAACGGCTATTCTGCCGTCAACGGTTATATCGGCACCGAAGCGTTTTAGCTCGCTTATATGCTTATATCTTCCCTCAAACACGCTTTCGTTGAAAACAGAGGTTCCGTTTGCCTTTGAAAGAACTGCCATTAAAACAGACTGACAATCGGTTGGAAAACCGGGATAAGGCATTGTTTTTATATTTTTAACACGCCTGAGCCTCTTTGGAGGAACAATGCGTATTTCATTTTTGCTTAAATATAATTTACATCCCATTTCCGAAAAAACGGGTATCACGGGCATAAGATGTGAGGGTCTTATTTTTCTGACAACAAGCTCCTTTGCTTGAAGAGCACCCACACAAAGATAGGTTGAAGCAACAATCCTATCGGGAATAACCGTGTGGGAAGCGGGATAAAGAGCGGAAACGCCCTCTATTTCAATTACGCTTTCCCCTGCCCCGAAAATTTTTGCACCGCACGAATTGAGAAACTGCGCCAAATCGCAGATTTCGGGCTCACGAGCGGCATTAATAATAGTTGTTTTGCCCTTTGCGGTTACGCCTGCAAGCATAATATTTTCCGTTGCGCCAACGCTTGGAAAGGACAAAACAAGCTTTGCGCCGTTAAGACGGCTTGCACTGCAATAAATGCAGTTGCCGTTTTCCGTTATTTGCGCTCCGAGCTTTTTTAATGCGCTTAAATGAAGGTCAATAGGTCTAACTCCTATATCGCATCCGCCCGGTCTGCAAAGCATTACCTCGCGGCACCTTGCAAGAAGCGAGCCCAAAAAAATAATTGAAGAGCGCATTTCGCGCATCATATTTTCGGGTATTGTGTTTTTATCAAGAGTTGAAGCATCTATGATAAGCGTGCTTTCCTCACGCCTTACAGACGCACCGAGATATTCAAGTATTTCAACGGAGGTTGACACATCCGACAAATCGGGAACATTATGTAAAATCGTTTCTCCGTTTATTAGCAAGGACGCCGCCAAGATAGGAAGAACTGCATTTTTAGAGCCGTGAACATCAATTTCTCCGCCTAATCTCTGATTACCCGATATAATTAACTTTTCCAAAAATAGCCACCTGCCTGCATAGTCTTTTTTATACTATGCAGATTATTCAGGTTTGCCATTACATTTATTAGGGTAACGGTAATAATCCGAACCCGTCAAAAATGCAGTATTAAAGCGATATTTGTCGCTTTCACTGTTGCCTTGCGGACAGCAAGGCTGCCATCTCAAGACGCCAAATCTCATCTTTACTCCAAGCCTTTTTGATGCTTTGCAGTTTAGCGTGTGCAGATTTGGTCTTAATCAAGGCACAAAACGCAGTTAATCCTTTCGGATTAACGAGTATTTTAACGTAGAGTAAGGGCAATATCTACCACGCTAAACCGTGGTTCGGATTATTACCGTTACCCTAGCTATGCTCTGCGAGTGAAACAATGATTTCGGCAATGCGCTCTCTTGAATCGCTGACAGACATTGCCCGTGCGTTTTCTTCTATGCGTTTAAGCTCTGCTTTATCGGAAAGAAGGTTGTTTATCATATTATTAAGGCTTTCGCTGTTTAAATCCTTTTCTTCAAGTATGCGTGCGGCGTTTCTGTTTACGAGCGCCATTGCATTATGAAACTGATGATTTTCGGCAACATAAGGGCTTGGAATAAGAACCGAGGCTTTGCCGAGTGCTTCTATTTCCGAAAGAGATGACGCACCTGCCCTGCCGATAACCAAATCTGCGGCAGACATACAAACATCCATATTATCAATATACTGCCTAACCTCAACGGTTCCCTTTTTACCGTTTACAAAGCCTGCCTTTTCAAATTTTTCGAGGTATTCTGAGCCGTTTGTTCCAACAGAATGAATGTGATAATACTTTTCGCTTTCTGCGTTTTCAAGGAGAATATCAAACATTGCATCGTTTAACGGCCCTGCACCGAGCGAGCCGCCGAAGGACAAAACAAACGGCTTATCGCCGAAGCCGAGCTCTGCGCGTGAAAAGTCCTTATCAGCTTTCAGAATTTCTCCTCTTACGGGAAGCCCTGTTACAACAGGCTTATTCTTTGATTCAAGATGCTTTGCCGCATCCTCAACGGTCAGCATAACCCTATCAACATGCTTTGCGAGAGTTTTATTTGTTATACCCGGATAAGCATTTTGCTCGTGAATACAGGTTGGCACTTTAAGGGCAACCGCCTGTTCGAGTACGGGACCCGAAACATATCCGCCGAAGCCGACGCAGACATCGGGATTAAATTCCTTTATGATTTTTTTACTGTCGTTCCCCGACTTAATAAGCTTGCCGACTGTTTTAACATTATGCGCGATAGCCGAAGGACTGAATGAACGGCGAAAGCCGCTTATATCTATTGTTTTAAAATCAAAGCCTGCATTCGGAACAAGGCGTGCTTCCATATGGTCCTTTGTGCCGACAAAGAGAATTTGCGAGTCGGGATATTTTTCTTTTATATACGAAGCAACTGCAAGCGCAGGATTTATATGGCCTGCCGTTCCGCCTGTTGCAAAAAGAATTTTCATAGCTTTCCCTTTCTATTCATCAATTTGAACCTTTTTTTGATTAGACCTTCTTGAAATTGCAAGAACAACTCCCATTTCAAACAGAAGCATTATAAGCGCCGTTCCTCCGTAGCTAAAAAACGGAAGTGAAATACCCGTGTTTGGAATTGAATCTGTTACAACAAGAATATTAAGAGCAACCTGAACGCCCACCTGAGTTATAATTCCGATAACCGTTAAGGAAGCGAATTTATCGTTTATTCTTAATGCGATTATAAAGCCTCTTATAACAAGAGCGGCAAAGAGGAGAATGATAAACACGGCACCTATAAAACCGAGCTCCTCGCAAACAATGGAGAAAATAAAGTCATTTTGAGGCTCTGAAACATACATATATTTTTGTTTTGAATTGCCGAGGCCTACGCCGAAAAGTCCTCCCGAGCCTATTGCATAAAGCGAATTGTTTGTTTGCCATCTTGCGCCGAGCGGCTCGAAATCCTTATTTGTAAACGCTTCAAGCTTTGTTTGAATATATTT
>JALEZT010000099.1 GCA_022772725.1 Eubacterium sp. | reverse complement strand
TCATAAGCAAACCCGAATAATGAGCATTGATGTACTTTATGCCGTAAACGCAAAAACAGAACCTGCCGGGAGCTTATCCCCAGAGCTTTCATCACAAAGTGATGTTTCTCTTACAGGTTCTAATGTTAGTATATCCGATTTACTTGATTATGTCAACAGATGATATTACCGCTTCGCTTACAGAGCTGTTTGATTTTATTTCAAGCGGCGATGCAACTTGGGACACGGTTGAGTAAATGAATCTCCTGAAAAATTTGCAAATCCCGAAAGAATAAATAAATGCGCATTGTTCAAATAACGGCTTTACTTTTAACCGTATAGTGATATAATATTTCATATTATTATTATTATTATGAGGTCAATATGAAAAATGATATGCTGACGGGTAAGCCCGTTAAAACAATTTCTTCCTTTGCTTTGCCGATAATGTTCAGCTCATTGCTTCAATTTTCATATAATTTTGTTGATAACATAATTGTTGGCAGATATGTCAGCACCGAAGCACTTGCCGCAGTTGGAAATATAGGCTCAATAAACAGCTTTATTATCGGAACTGCGCTTGGCTTAACAAGCGGATTTACTATTCCCGTTGCTCAAAAATTCGGGGCAGGGGACTTTAAGAAAATGAATAAGTATGCGGGAAACAGCATTTCGATTTCGTTTATTATCGGGTTATTTTTTGTTGTGGTGGCTCATATTGTTTCAAATCCGATTTTGCGCCTTATAAATACACCTGATAACATAATTGAGCTTTCGCGTGCATATATTAATATACTGTATTTCGGTGTTCCTCTTCAAATGCTTTTCAATAATTTCATAGGAATATCAAGAGCGGTGGGTAACAGTAAAAAGCCGTTGATGTTTCTTGCAGTAAGTGTAACGGTCAATTTTTTTCTTGATATTCTTTTGGTAAAAACTCTGCATTTCGGCGTTGAAGGGGCCGCCGCTGCAACGGTTTTATCGTATTTATGCGCAACTCTTTTTGCAGGCTTTTATGTTTTGAAAATTGAAAAAAGCGTGTCTATTTCCAAAAGAGATTTATTACCCGATTTTAAAACATCTATTGAACAGTTAAAGCTCGGCGTTCCCGTTTCGCTTCAATTCACAATAACCTCTGTTGGCTCAATGATACTTCAAAGTGCGGTTAACTCCTTTGGCTATTCTGCAATAGCCGCATTAACTGCCGCCGGCAGAGTGGAGCAGATACTTAATCTGCCCATGAGTGCGCTTGGCGTTGCAAACGCAACCTTTGTTGCACAAAATTACGGCGCAGGGAATTATTCAAGAATTATTGATGCCGTTAAGAAAATACTGCTTCTTGACGCTTGCGTTTGCGTTTGTTGCAGCGGAGTTCTTGCCTTGGCGGGACCTTATGCCGTTCGTTTGTTTATGGATAGCTACGATGCGCAAATTATGCAGTATGCAAAGCAGTATCTATACACAATTGCCGCGTGTTATATTTTTGTTTGCCTGCTGTTTGTGTTTAGAAACACTCTTCAAGGACTTGGCTTTACCTATGCAAACACTATTGCCGGCGCAGGAGAATTAATCGGCAGAATGGTTGTTTCATTCCTTTTAACTCCTGCTTTCGGATTTAAAGCGGTTTGCTTTGCAGGTCCTTTTGCATGGGTACTTGCAGACATACCCCTTATTGTGATATACTTAAAGAAGAAAAAGCAATTTAGCTGTATTGCGCAAAATTAATTCTTAGAGAGGGGATAATATATGCCGTATTATTACTATACACTTGCCGCAGGGCTTGTTGTTTCAATCGCGTTTCTTTTCAGCAGATCAAAGGGCGCGTCGGTTAAAAATTTGTTTTTTAAATCCGCATCAAGTCTTTGCTATCTTTTAACAAGCGTTTTTGCCGTTATAGCAAATCCGAATAATCCCGTTTTCGGAACATTTATTATTATGGGCGGTGCGCTCGGACTTGTGGGAGATATTGCTCTTGATTTAAAATGTATATATCATAAGGATGCTAATGATTATCTTAAAGCAGGATTCCTGTTTTTCCTTGTGGGTCATATATTTTATACAAGCGCAATAGTTCATCAAATTCAGTTTGAGCTATGGTGGGTAATTGTTTGTATTGCAATTTCCGTGGCAGTTGGCTGCGCGTCCGTTTTCTCGGCAAATATAATGAGAGTTCATTACGGAAAATACAGAGGAATCGTTCTTTTATATGTTATCTTTTTAACTATGACTACCGTAACCTCTATTTTTGCCGCTTTTGTTACACGCAGTAAATCAATGATAATTATGGCGATAGGCTCTGTTCTTTTCCTGCTTTCGGATGTTGTTTTGAATTTCACATATTTCGGCAGAGGCTGGAACAAGCCGATACATATTTTTATAAATCATTTTCTTTATTACGCAGGGCAGTATCTAATTGCATCATCAATAATTTTTTTAGATTGAATAATAAAGCGGTGGAGAATATTTCTCCACCGTTTTTTTGATTATTTAACCCTGTATGCTCCTCTGGCAACAACCTCTGCCTTGCTTATATAAGGCTCATTTCTGCATTCCTCAATAACAACGGTAAGCTCGTCAGTTATAACAGGCTCAAATATTGCCGTTTTTATAAGGACTGTTTTTTATTGAATGTTCGGTTGTTTCGGTCGGCCAAAGGCAAAAGTCGTCGTGGTGCTTGCAGGTCAGTATAACACCCTTATAACTCCGTTTTATATTGATTTAAGGTTGTAATATCTCGGCTTGCCTATGGAAGCCTTTCCGTATTCAATTGCTTTTTCGGGGCAGGCGTTTATACAAGCCATACAATGCGTGCAGTTGTCTGCCCAAGCAGGCTTGCCGTTTGTTAATTTGATATTGTTAAGAGGGCAAAGTGCTTCGCATTTTCCACAGGATATGCATTTGTCATTTGCCTTAAATGCCTTTGACTTAACGCAAAGAGGATAAAAGGCAGGGTTAACAACTGCGCTTAAAATTTTTCCCGTAATTCCGCCCGTGCCGTAAGGAATATCCTTTCCGCTTTTGATAATTTCAATAATCTTATCTGCCTGCGGGATTGCTTTTTCGATAATCTTATCTGCTTCGCTTTGTTTCGGAACGGCAAACATTGCCGTATAGTTTTCGGGCATTATTACCTCGCCGATACCTCTGAATTTGAGTGAACATTCCTCGCATAGCTTCTTTAAATAATGTCCTGCGTTTCCCGTTTCTCCTCCGCAGGTCATAACAAAATATGCGTTGTTGCTTCCTTTAAAGGAGGAGCTTTTTATAAAGCCCTCAAACACTCTCGGAATCCTCCAAGCATAGGTTGGACAAACGAAAATGTACGGCTTTTCGGAATTGTATTCCTCAAATGTGCCGCTTTTAATGTTGTTAAAGGAATTAACCGAATTGTCGCCAAGAGCGTCTGCAATTCTTTCGGCAATGAATTTACTGTTTCCCGTTCCCGTAAAATATATAACCATATTTGCACCTCGCAAAAATTCTTCTGTTTATTATATTAACATATTCTGCAAAAAAAGTATATATTTATTGCCGATTAATATGTCTTGTGATATAATTATTAAAAAACATTTAGGCGGTGAGCTATGGAGCTTTCTAAATACCTTTTCTGTTATTTTACGGGCAATCTACCCGAGGAGGAAGCCGTTCATTTTGCTCTTTCAAAGGACGGCTTTCATTTTGAAGCGCTTAATTCTAATAAGCCCGTTATTGTTCAAAGGCTCGGTAAAAAATCGTGCAGAGACCCCTTTATTTTCCGTGATGAAAATAATACCTTTCATATCCTTGCAACAGATATGAGATGCCACGACGGCTGGAACAGTAATAATTCTATCGTTGTTTGGGACAGCGTTGATTTAATCAATTGGGAAAATGAACGCATAATTGATTTTTCTGCTTTTTCCGAAACTGAAAATGCAAACAGAGTTTGGGCTCCCGAGGCTATATTCGATAAAAGCAGAGGAGAATATATGATTTATTGGTCGCATAATAATGCAGATGATGATTACGACACTATTATTTGGTATGCCTACACAAAGGATTTTAAAGACCTTTCAACCGCTCCTCAAATACTTTTCAATCCAAAATGCCGTTTAAGCGCAATAGACGCTGATATTATTGAGGCAAACGGAAGGTATTATCTCTATGAGGCAGACGGCGGAAAAGATGCAATTTGCTATGCCGTAAGCGATAAACCCAACGGCCCATATTATGAGCCGGAGAATAATAAGGTATCAGTTGCCGATACTGCTCTTGAAGGCAACTGCATTTATAAAATTCTGAACACTGATAAATATGTTATGATAGCCGATAAATTCAAAGCAGGCGGATATTTTGCACAGGAAACAACAGATTTGATTAATTTCAAAGAAATTAAGGATTTTTCGATAAATCATTTATCTCCGCGCCACGGCTCCGTGATGCATATAACCGACGAAGAATATAACCGCCTCGCTGAGCATTTCGGCTTATAAAAATTTAAGCGTTTCAAAGTCTTGCAACCTTGAAACGCTTTTTATTTTTAATGATTTTCGGGGAATTGCTCAACGGTTCCGAATGGATGCTGAGGAGGAGCATAAATTGAATAAACCTTAAGCGGCGAGCGGCCTATATTAATAATGTTGTGCCATGTTCCCGCAGGAATAATAACCGCAAAGCTTTGGTCTGCTTTTCTTTGATAGCAAAGATTGCTTTTATCATTTCCCATTTTAACAAGTGCAATTCCGCTTTCAATTCTTATGAATTGGTCGGTGTTTTCGTGGCATTCAAGCCCGATTTCTCCTCCGGGGCGTATGCTCATCAGCGTAAGCTGAAAGTGCTCACCGGTCCACAGAGCAGTGCGAAAATTATTGTTCATCTTCGTCATTCTGTCTATGTTGAAAATCATCGGCTCATTTCCGTAATCCTTTAACTGAAAATTGCTTTGTCTGCTTTCGTTCATAAAAAACATTCCCTTCAATTTATTTCATAGCATTATATGAAGCAGGTTACTTTTTGCTAAATAAAGCTGATTAATAAGCATAAGAATTTTTTATAGATTCCATATTAAACACCTTTTCAATCAAATCTTTAATTCGATTATATGTTTTACAAAAATTATTATCAACAATCACCGCTTTTTATAAATGTGATTTAAAATAATTTCTATTAAAAATCTGCGTGCAGACGGTGCCTTTTTGGTTTCG
>JALEZT010000137.1 GCA_022772725.1 Eubacterium sp. | reverse complement strand
TACAGTTCGGTTTTCTACATTCTAATATTCATCGGTTTATTAAGCCTGTTGTTTACTATGATAAAGAACAAAAGAAATGTATTTTTGAGAAGGCTTTCATTTGCAATGATAATTGCTCTTATCCTTTCAATTGTTGCAATTTCAACCATTTCAACACCGGCTTGGCATTATTTAACACCTATTGTAGGCGTTTTTTACGCTTCCTTATTGCTTGCTTGCAGCACAATTCAATGCGATTTTATTAATAAAAGCAAAATCAATGACAAAAAAAACAACTTGATAAGCTTTTCAATTACTGCTTTGCTTTCTATTGTCATTATTTTATCAATATTCGTTATAACATTTGTTTCAATATCCGATAGACACCCTGATGATACATACGAAAAATTGTTTAATATAAATACGATTAAGGACCATTATTCTCTTGTGGACTCAGACTATAAGAAAAGTGCTGAATATATCGCAAGCTATATACCCGAAGAGGATAAGGACAGCGTGTTTGGAATTGACATAGAGCCGCGCTTCTATGTTTATAATGATATTTATCCATGCGAAAGAATATTTATTTGTCGCCATGTTTTTACCTATATTAATGACGATTTGCATAAGGAATATTTATCTTATTTTAACGAGGATGCGCCAAAATGGCTGATTTCAAACATCGAGTTAAATGCGATTGAAGATAAAGAGCTTGTTGCCGTTGTGGATAATCAATATGAGCTTGTAGCGGCAGATTATAATTATGAGTATAAATCAAACAGCTTTTATCTTTATAAGCTGATTGAAGATTGATAAGGAAATAAAAAATTATGTGTATAGATGATTTATACGGCAGGGCAAAACAACCGATATTTACTTTATAACAAATTGAAAGCCGAAGTATTTATTATTGTGATTTAAGGAGAATAACAGTGAATAAGCTTTTTGTTATATTGCCTTGCTATAACGAGGAAAAGGATATTAAAAATCTTGTAGAAAAATGGATGGATATAGACGGGCAGATAAAATCTGTCGGCTATGAAATGACGGTTTATTGCATAAATGATTGCAGTAAGGATAACACGCACGAGGTTATAAACGGCTTGTGCAAAAGCTATCCTCAAAAGGTTATTCTTATAGACCACGAGGTCAATAAGGGGCTCGGCGGAGTGCTGAGCACCGGCTTTAATCTGTTTAATAATGAGGGCACAAGCGGCGACTTATGTGTGTTAATGGACGGAGATAATACTCATGACCCTGTTTATGCGCTTTCTATGTTTGAAAAAATAAAAGACGGCTATGATTGTGTAATCGCATCAAGATATTGCGAAGCATCAAAGGTTAAAGGCGTTCCCTCCGTAAGATTGTTTTTAAGCTGGGGAGCAAGACTTTACTATTCGGCAATGCTGAATGTTAAGAATGTTAAGGATTACACCTGCGGATACAGAATGTATTCTTATGAGATAATCAGCAGGGCATTAAAAGAATACGGCGATAGTTTTGTTGAAAACAGATCCTTTGCCTGTATGATGGAGGTTTTGTTTAAGCTCAGCAGGATCGGTGCAAAATTTGCAGAGGTTCCTTTTGAGTTAAGATACGATCATAAAGAAGGCGAAAGCAAAATGAAAATCGCCAAAACAGTAAAAGAAAGCTTAAAAACAGCATTTATGCTCAGAATAAACAAATAGAGAACAGCTTATGAAAAAAATTATGCTTATTTTCGGCACAAGACCGGAAGCAATTAAAATGTGTCCTGTTGTTAAGGAATTGAAAAGCAGAGATGATTTTCAGGTAAAAGTGTGTGTAACAGGTCAGCATAAGGAAATGCTGCAACAGGTTTTGGATGTGTTTGAGGTTATTCCCGATTATTCACTTTCGATTATGAAGAAAAATCAAACTCTGTTTGATATTACCGTTTCTATTTTAGAACAGATTAAAACAATTCTTCACAAGGAAAATCCGGATGTTGTTTTAGTCCACGGAGACACAACAACAGCCTATGCCTCTGCCCTGGCTTGCTTTTATTTGAATATTCCTGTTGGGCATGTTGAAGCAGGTCTTAGAACATATAACATTTATTCTCCTTATCCTGAGGAATTTAACAGGCAGTCAATCAGTATAATAGCAAAATATAATTTTGCTCCGACAGAAAATGCCCGTGAGCATTTATTAAAAGAAGGGAAACCGGACGAATCAATATTTGTTACCGGAAACACCGCTATTGATGCTTTAAAAACAACGGTTAAATCCGATTATTTTCACGAAGAGCTGGAATGGGCAAAGGATAGCAGGTTAATTCTTCTAACCGCCCACAGAAGAGAGAATATCGGCGGCAGTATGCACTCAATGTTCAGAGCAATAAGGCGCATTATTGATGATTTTGAGGATGTTAAGGTTATATATCCGATTCATTTGAATCCGATTGTAAGAAGCATTGCGGATCAGGAATTTAAGGATTGTAACAGAATACATATTATAGAGCCGCTGAGTGTTTTGGATTTTCATAATTTTATGAATGCGGCATATATGATATTAACAGACAGCGGCGGCATACAGGAGGAGGCACCCTCCTTGGGCAAGCCGGTTCTTGTGCTTAGGGATACCACTGAAAGACCGGAAGGAATCAAGGCAGGCACATTAAGATTGGCAGGAACAAGCGAAGAAAATATTTATAACGAGTGTAAAAAGCTGTTGACGGATGAGGATTTGTATAAAAAAATGACAACGGTGTCAAACCCTTATGGAGACGGCAATGCAAGAATAAGAATAGCCGACATACTCACAAGGGAACTATCCGAATAATGTGTAACGTTTTTTTGAATGAAACGAATAAAATATAAAAAGGCTTTGGGATTAATTTCCCAAGGCCTTTTTATATATTGTGTTTACTGTACTTTTTCGAAAAGCGAATAATATTCATCCGAATAAATCAGCTCATAATCCGAATCGTGTTGAAGTGAATTTAATAAATATGCTTCTTTGCCTTCAACAACAAGGTGCGTAAAGCCGTATTTGTCAAGAAAATCCTTATAATACACACTGCCGTTAACAAGTGAGCAATATTCAGAAAAATAATCAAACTCGTGGTTATTGTCTTTGAGGAAAAGCTCCGCACGGGCGTCAAGATAAGGCTTGTATCCGTTGAATTCAAGATATGCACCCGTATTAAAGCCCGCATAAAGCACCATATTTTCCTTTTCCTCTTTTTCAAGATATTCCATAAAGCCCTGTGCCATTTCTGGAATGGTAGTGGGTTCGGCTTGCTTTTCGGAGCCGCCTTGCGTGCTGACAACGGTTACCGCAAGCACGCAGAGCAACGCGCAAAAGGAGCCTATGAGAGCCGTTCTTTTTTTCTTATCCTTTAAGCTTTGAGGCTTATTAGAGCTTTCAATCATAAATTGCTTATCTTTGAAATAATATGTTATTGACGGCACGGCTCCTATAAAGAAATAGGCTATTCCTTTATAAGATGAAAGCGCCAAAACAAGCGTTCCCAAAATCAGCAGGGCGTGATGCGTTTGAAAGCTTCCCTTTTTATAAGCAATACATAAAATAACAACTAATCCTATAAGTGCAAAAAAGATGATGCCGTAGGGCTCTGTTAGATTTGTGGGTTGCATTTCGCCTATAAGTGAATTAATCTCTTCATAGCCGTAGGAGGAGAAGAGATAAAGCTCAGCCTTTATTCCGTAAGGATTTATAAGTCCGCAGAGCACAACGGCAATTGCCGTGATAAGCAAGTGCCATAATTTGCAACACGGCTCCTGCTTGATTTTTCCTATTTTAATCGGGATTGCCTGAACAATATAAGGAAGCATAAAAACAAGCAGCATAAGCCACATTGAGCAGTGAAGATTAACAAGTAAAACAGATAAAACGGGAAGAACGGCAAGATAAGCCGCCTTTTTTGTTTTGATATAGTATTCCAAAGCAAGAAGCTCGCATATAATTATAATATAAGTAAATATTTGCGGTCTTGTTTGCATAAAAAGATTTGCAACATAAAAATTTGAAATAAATACGGCAATAAACGATATAAAGAAATTTGAGCTTATAAGCCTGCATAGCTTAAAAATCAAAACGGAATAGGCTGCAAAGCAAATAAAAACAAGAGCAATCAATCCCACTTCTCCGAGAATTTTATAAATACCGTAAAAGATAATATCACTCAGCCATTGCTGAACGATTATATCCATTGATGAGTGCATGCTCAAAAAATCCGTAACGGGAAAGCCGTTTTCCAATATGTATTTGCCTGTCGGAAGCATAAAAAACATATCGGCGTCAATTTCCGTATTTATAAGAACAGCGCCGACAAAAACAGACAGAAGCATCAATGCTTTAAACCAGCGCGGCGCGTTGTTTATATTTGTTTTTTTCTTTTCTATGTTCAATCACCGTGCTTTCATAATATATATAATGTAATATAAAATTATAAATTATAATATCAAATATACGGAAATTATATCATTATAATGCACAGGAAACAATAAAATTTATACAAATGTTTATAATTTATTTAATATTTTGTTAATTTTGCACAAGTGAATGTGTTAAAATTTGTTATATTAATCAATTGAAAATTATTTTATGCGGTGGTATATTGTAGATACAATAATTTACAGAATAGCCGTTTAGTCAAACGGTTTATGAGATAAGGAGTTATCAATGCCTTCGGCGTCAGTTTCTTTTCCAATAGTTTTTTTGTTTATTGCCCTTGGCTTGGTAATCGGTTTTCTGTTTTACATACTTGCTAAAAGACAGATTAAAGTCAGAATAGAAAAAATACCTTCCCTTGCAGAATATTACATTCCGGAGCTGCTCAATAAAAAATGGGTGCTTCCTGTTTGGGAAATAGCTTTTGCGGGGCTCTATACAGCATCTTATTTATTATTCAGCGAAAATGTTGTTGCATTAATATATGCGGTAATATTTATCAGCTGTTCAATAAATATCATTTTTATAGATTTGGCAATCAGAAGAATTCCGAATGAGCTGCTCGTAATAATGCTTATAGCGTCGCTTGCAAGGTTTATTGCAGAGCCTCTCATTTATCAAGAGGGAACCGTAAAGCAGAATTTAACCCTTGCCGTTATCGGAATTATCTGCGGATTTGTTCTTTTCAGTCTTCCGCAGAAGCTCGGAAAATATATCGGTGCAGGAGATATTAAGCTCAGCGCCGTTATCGGCTTTTCGCTCGGCTTGGTCGGTTATCTTCAAGCGATGATAATTATGGCGCTTATAATGCTTGTTTATCTCGTTATTTTGCTTATAACAAAAAAGGGGAATATGAAGTCGTTTGCGCCAATGGGTCCTGCACTTTGCGTTGGTTCAATTATATCGTTATTGTTCCCGATATTATCAAACAATATTTATATTCTTTAATTCGGTAATTTCCGCTTTTGCGGATTACATATATTAGAATGTAATTCGGTTGAGAAACCGAATAATTAAATTAGTTTTATCGTAAAGGAGGACAATATGATGAAAAAGTTTATGTCATTTTTAAAGGATGAAGACGGACAGGGAATGGTTGAGTATGCAATCATCATCGGTTGTATCGCAGTTGCGGCTATCATTATCCTTGTTGCAATGAAAGACAAGATCAAGAATTTGTTTGATAAAACAAATAAGGCTCTTGACGACGCTGCTTAATAGTTTAACTGTTATCGCATCTATTTAGATGCTAAAAACAAACAATTCAAAGCTTTATTCCAAAAGCAGTTTGTGTTTGTAAAAGAAATTAGGTAATCACCGCTTTTGCGGATTACATATTATTAGGATTCAATTCGGTTGCGAAACCGAATAAATTAAATCAATCCAAAAGGAGGATACTATTATGAAAAAATTCATGTCTTTTTTAAAGGACGAAGACGGACAGGGAATGGTTGAGTATGCAATCATCATCGGTTGTATTGCAGTTGCAGCTATCATTATTCTTGTTGCTATGAAAGACAAGATCGCTAATCTGTTTAACAAAACAAATCAGGCTCTTGATGATGTTGCTTAATAGTTTAACTATTATCACATTTATCCGGATTGAAAAATCTTGTTTAAGTCTTAATGAATTTGCAAAAGCTTCATTGCGAAGCAGACAATTTAGAGTTTTATTCCAAAAGCAGTCTATGCTTGTAAAATAAGATAATAATTTGTCATAATGCAGACGGCACGGGGCTTTCCTGTGCCGTCTTTTCATAGGTGTAATGCTATGCTTAGAAAATCTGTTAAAAATAGGATAAAAAGTGAAGAAGGGCAGGCAATGGTTGAGTTCGCCATAGCACTGCCTTTGCTCCTGATGATTCTTTGCGGAATTATAGATTTCGGATGGCTTTTTTATAATCAGCTTAATGTTGATAACACCTCGCGCGAGGCGGCACGCGCAATCTGCGTTCAGTGCTCAAACACGCCTTATAATGATGTTTATGATACTGCCGAGGAGATAATAAATGCCAATATTTATAACCCCGAAACACTTCGCGAGGTTGATGGAATAACCGTTGCATATCTTGATGCAAGCGGAAATCAAATTGAAAATTCAAACGGCGTGAATGCCAAAATGGTCAGAGTTACCGTCAGAATTGATATGCCGGTGCTCACTTTTGTCTTGCACGCAATTTGTCAGGGCGACACAAGAGTTGTTTCCTCTTCCTCAACATTTAAGGTAGAGGCAGGAACGGTTCAGGAGGTTACAGAGCCTTAGTCTGCCCATTTTACATAGAAAATAAAAATAATAAGTATTTGTTACTTATTATTTATATTTTAAATATAAAAAAACTAAAGAAAAAAGAGGTCCAATATGAAAAAGGTTTATTTGATTGCGGTTGTTTGTGCCTTGATTGCAGGCTTTGCAACCTTCCTGTTTGCAAATGAGATTTCTGAAAAGAGCAGTTATCTTGACGCTGAAAAGGTTTCGGTTGTAACGGCAATTGCTGCCGTTCCTCAAAACACAACAATAACCATTGATAATTTCAGCCAGTATTTCGAGGTTAAAGAGGTTGTTTCCTCCTATGTTCTTCCCGAAGCAATTACAGACAGTAACGAGGCCTTGAATACGGTAACAAGGCAAGCAATCTATCCCGGTGAGCAATTAACGAAAAATAAGCTCATAACATCCGAAAGCGACGATGCAACGCTTTCGCTCACTCTTCCAACAGGATATGTAGCTTATCCGATTGCGGCGGCAGGCGTTAACTCGGCAGACGGTTATATCGCTGTCGGCGATAAGGTTGATGTCTATGTTTATTCGGGTAATTCCGTTTCGGTTCCTTTGAGTAATCTTGAAGTTTTGAAGGTTTCAAGCTATGCGGCAAATGAAACCGCAGAAACAGACGGAACAAAAATCACAGAGTATTCAACCCTTACTCTTATAGTAACCGAAGAGCAGGCAGTTCAGCTTATGGAAATCGAAAAGGGTTCAAACAGCTATAAGCTCGTTCTTAAACCGCGTGTTTCCGGCTCCGTTTTGGATAAGGCTGAATAAAGCAAAGATTTTAAGACCATTTACGAAAGAGGACTAATTTATGGAAAAAGTTAATGTTGTAATTCTTGCAGAAGAGGTTCAGTACAGAGTTAAGGTTAAAAACAAAATCGCAAGCGAGGATGTTGCAATAGTCGGATATTCCGATTTCAAAGAGGAGTCAAAGCTTAAAATCGAAGGATATTTCCCCGATGTTATCGTTTGTGCGCTTGACAGCTCTGATATTGATGAGGATTTTTATAAATTCATTCAAAGCGTTCAGTTCCAAAATTCAGGAACGGCAGTAGTTATTATGACGGATAAAGTCAGCATTTCGCTTGTTAATGAAGCGGCAAAGCGCGGTATCCGTCAGGTGTTTGATTTCTCTGTTGATGCAGAGGAATTTACCACCGCATTGGGCGAGGTTAATGAAATTGAGCAAAGGCTTATGGGTCAGCTCAAAATCGAAAAAAGAGTTCGTGCAAAGGTTATTGCCTTTTACGGTGTTAAGGGCGGTGTTGGCACAACCTCAATCGTAACGAATGTTGCGGCGGCTCTTGCTTCAAGAGGAAAGAAGGTTATTCTTCTTGATTTTGACCTTCAATACGGCGATTCGAATCTTTTCCTCGATGTTGACTCAAAGGATACAATTGTTGAGCTTGCAAGAGACCCCGAGGGTATTTCAATCGAAAAGGTTAATGCGGCAACGGCAACTCATTCAACAGGCTTTTCAATTCTTTGCCCTCCGAAAACGCCTGAATATGCCGACTACATAACACCCGAACACACCCGTAAAATAATCGAGAATGTTCGTCCTTATTTTGAGTATATTCTTATCGATATGGGAACGAATTTTGCAGACACAACGCTTGTTGCTCTTGAAAACTGCGATGAAATTCAGGTTATCACAAATCTCAATGTTCCCTGCCTGAAAGGCACAAAGGCGGTTATGAATGTTCTTGACACTTTAAGAGTTGCCGATAAAGCAAAGCTTGTTATCACAAAGAACAGGTCAAGCTTAATCAAAATCAAGGATTTTGAAAATCTTATGCTCAGAAAGGCTTACGCAACAATCACCTCCGACAGAAATATCAGCGATAACGCTATGAACAGCGGAAATCCTGTTGTTTTAAATTCTCCGCGTTCTGCAATCGCAAAGGATTACAATAAATATGTTGATCAGATTGTTGCCGATAAAGACAACATTTAATTTTCGAAATCAGGCAAATAATTTTCAGAGGTATTTTTAATGGGACTTTTGTCAAGAATGGAGCAAAACGGACAGCAGAATAACACTGCTCCGCTTCAAAATGAGACTAAAACTGAGGTAAAGCCGAAGGCAACAGCAGATAGTCTTGACGAAAAATATTCAGATGTAAAAAAGAGAATACATTCCGCAGTTATTGAAAACTTCAATAAGCCCGGTCTTTTCGAAAATATAGACGGGGAACAGATGAAAACGTTCCTTTTGGAAGAGGTTGGAAAAGACGGCTATAATGTTTCAAGGCCCGACAGAGTGTTGCTTGCCGAGGAGCTTTTTAACGATATTATGGGCTACGGTCCGATTCAAAAGCTTGTTGACAGCGATGATTACAGTGAAATTATGGTAAACGGTCCTGATCAGGTTTTCGTTGAGCGTAAAGGTAAGCTTGTTTTAACGGATGTTAAATTCCGAGACGATCAGCATCTTATGAATACGATCGACAGAATCGTTAACGCCGTTGGCCGTCATGTTGATGAAGCAAGCCCTATGGCAGACGCCCGTCTTCCCGATGGCTCTCGTGTTAATGTTATCATTCCTCCTCTTTCTCTTGTCGGCCCCGTGCTTACAATCCGTAAGTTCGGAAAAAACCCGATAACATCAAAGCAGCTTGTTGAATGGGGTTCAATTTCACCTAAAATGCTTCATTTTCTTGAAGCGTGCGTAAAGGGCAAGCTTAATATTATCGTTTCGGGAGGAACAGGTTCAGGTAAAACAACGCTTTTGAATGTGCTTTCGTCATACATTCCGACTGATGAGCGTATCGTTACCATAGAAGACTCCGCCGAGCTTCGTCTTCATCAGGAGCATGTTGTTTCTCTTGAAAGCAGACCGGCAAATATGGAGGGCAAGGGCCAAATCAGTATTCGAGATTTGGTTGTTAACGCACTTCGTATGAGACCCGATCGAATCATCGTCGGAGAGGTTCGTTCAAAGGAAACCCTTGATATGCTTCAAGCTATGAACACCGGTCATGACGGTTCATTGACCACAACCCACGCCAACTCTCCGAGAGATGCTATTTCAAGACTTGAAACTATGGTTATGATGGGCGGCGTTGAATTGCCGTCAAAGGCAATCAGAGATCAAATTTCTTCTGCGGTTGACCTTATCGTTCAGCAGTCAAGATTGCGAGACGGCACAAGAAAAATCGTTTCCATAACCGAAATAACGGGTATGGAGGGCGATGTTGTTCAGTTACAGGATATTTACCGCTATGAAACAAACGGCGACCTTGATTTAGACGGAAAATTCAAGGGCGAATTTGTTGCAACGGGTATCATTCCGAAATCGTTTGAAAAAATCAAAGAAAACGGAGTTATGATTAGTAATGACTGGTTTACAAATTAAAATGATTTTGATTGCTTTGATATACGGAATACTCGCAGGTATTATCGTTTATTTAATCGTTAAGCAATCAACCAGAAATCAAAGAAGCGCCGAAAAGCGTGTTAAGAATATTGTTGGTTCAACTATCGGCTCCGAGGTTGTTCTTCAAAAGAAGAAAAAGGGAATGAGACTCGGTTGGCTGAACGGCAGACAAAAGAAAACAACCGAATATGTTCAAAAGAAAAGCCTTTTGTCCAAAATCGGAGACGCTATATTGGAAGAGCTTCTTTCCGCCAATATAATGATGAATGCAGAGGAATTTGCAACAATTTGGATTGTTCTTGCATTCGTTCCCGCCGCTCTTTCGTCGTTGTTTATTAATAATCCTGCCCTGCCGATTGTTTTGGTTCTTGCAGGAGCATTAGGTCCGATTATTTTTATTCGCGTGCGCAAGCAAAAGCGAATTTCAGCATTCGAGGATCAGCTTTCAGATGCTTTTATGATTGCGGCAAGCAGCTTGCGTTCGGGCTTGTCCTTCCAACAGGCAATGGAAACAATTGCAAGAGATATGTATCCTCCCGTCAGCGATGAATTTGCCCGTGCGGTTAAGGAAATCAATATGGGCTTTTCAATTGATGAGGCTTTGGATAATGTTTATAAAAGAGTTCAAAGTGATGATTTCAAAATTGCCGCTGTTGCAATTTCCGTTCAAAGAACAACCGGCGGTAATTTATCCGAAATTCTTGAAACTATTTCAGATACAATTAAGGAAAGAGCCCAGCTTAAAAAAGAGGTTAAATCCGCAACGGCAACAGGCCGTATGAGCGGTATGGTTGTTGGACTTATGCCGGTTGCAATTGTTATAATGCTTAATGTTGCAAGCCCCGGCTATATGGATCCTCTTTTCGAAACAAACGGCGGTAAAATCGCAATTCTTGTCGGCATCATGCTTGAAATTATAGGTCTTATAGTTATTAAGAAAATTACAACTATTAAATATTAATAGCATCCTGCCGAAAAGGAGTGAGAATTTTGAGAATAAACTTTTTAGTTATAAGTGTCAGCGTTCTTATTTTTGTATTGACATCTATTGTTTTGCGTAAAAGAGGTAATGCGGACGACGCAAAGCACAGAATGATAAAGTCAATAACCTCTGAGGAAAATGACATAAAATCAGATCACGCAGAGCTCGAAGAATCCTTTTATTCAAGATTTATTGAAGATAAGGTTAAAAAGATTTCCAAATTATTTGAGCAATATACAAATAAAAGAAAAGAGAAAAACAATCAGGTTATTAACGAAAAAAAGGTTGCAAAAATTCAGCAAACCGAAAGACTGCTCCGTATGAGCGGTATGCACACAAGCTATCAGAATTTCAACTTTTTCAAGGTTGCCTTTGCAATCATTTTCTCTGTTGTTGTTGTCGGTGTTGCCATCGTTCTTAATTTGGAATTAATAAACACAATGCTGATCATCATAATAGGAATTGTTGTTGCCTTTATGGCTCCTGATTTGTTCCTTAAAAATATGGTTAAATCTCATCAGCAGAAAATCAGAGATCAGCTTCCCGATGTTTTCGATTTGCTCGCAGTTTGTATCGGAGCCGGACTCAGCTTTGATAATGCCCTTCTTAAAGTTATTGAAAAAATGGAAGGGCCGTTTATTGATGAGCTTATGACGGTGTTTAGGCAAATGCAAATGGGCGTTTCAAGAGTTGATGCGCTTTCCGCACTTTCCGATTGCACCGATATTCCTGAGCTTAAAACCTTCGTTTCTGCGGTTGTTCAGGCAAGTCAGCTCGGTATTCCGATTAATAATGTTATGAAGGTTCAGTCTCAACAGCTTCGAGACACAAGGCGTGAAACCGCAAAGGAAAGAGGAAATAAGGCGGCGGTAAAAATGTCGCTTCCGATAATGATTTTCATTTTCCCTGCGCTTTTCATTGTTATTCTCGGACCTACTGTTATAAATGTTATGAATTCTATGCACTAAGGGTAACAACCGTTACAAAAGGGGATTGCGGTGGCTAAAAAATATGTATCAATTTCAATAAACGGCAGAGAAATCTGCCCCAAATGCGAAATAGCCGATAATCCGTTTCGCAGGTTTATGGGCCTTATGTTTCGCAAAACACTCGCACAAAATCAGGCACTTTTGCTTGAACCCTGCAATCAAATTCACACATTTAATATGCGATTTTCAATTGATGTTGTTAATCTCAGCAGGGATAACCGAGTTATAAGTATTTTTGAGAATGTTGTGCCCTGGCGGGCAAGGCCTGCCGTTAAGGGCGGTAGAAAGGTTGTTGAGCTTAACGCTTTTGAAGCAAAAAAGCTCGGAATTTCCGAAAACGATGTTCTTGTTTTTTCACAAACCGAATAAGACCTGCCCTTGCGGGTTTTAGGAAGATATAAAATAATAAACTGTATGAGGTAAAATTAAGTGGCTCCGTTTAAGAAAAACAATGATAATTATAATGAAACAGAAAATGGTTTTGAATTCAGCAAGGCAGCAAGGGGATATAATCCCAAAGAGGTTGAAAACTTCATAAAT
The DNA here is from genome assembly GCA_022772725.1 of Eubacterium sp. Classification (GTDB taxonomy): domain Bacteria; phylum Bacillota; class Clostridia; order Oscillospirales; family Acutalibacteraceae; genus Eubacterium_R. Next base: position 6,880 of record JALEZT010000137.1, on the reverse strand, counting down.
GATATGAAGCAAAACCAAAAAAATGTTATCAAAAACTATGAAAGCAAGCTTGCCGATTATAAAAACACAAATGAAATGCTTGTTTGTGAAATCGACGAGTTAAAGGCAACACTTGCCGCCTCAAAGGCAAATGAGGCAAATGCCATTGCCGCCGCAGATGAGGCAAGAGCAAGCATTAAAAAGGTGCAAAGGGAAATTCTTGAAATAGAAGCGCTTAAAAGCACAATTGAGCAGTTAACTGCCGAAAACGAAAAGTTAGCGTCTCAAAGGGACGCTGCCGAAAAGGCTTTGAAAATGGCAGAGGTTGATAAGAAAACTGCAAAGGAAAAGCTCGAAAGCGTAAAAAAAGAACTTAGCGACACAAAGAAAAGCTATGAGCAAAGGCTCGAAAATGCGCAGGCAGAGGGCGACGCGGCAAAGCAGCAGGGCGAGGAAGCGGCAAAAAGCTCTTCGCAGGCTGATGCAGAGCTTCAAAGAGTTGTCGGTGCATACACAATTCATCTTAAAAAAACAAAGCAGCTTGTTGAGGCTTTGGAAGAGCAAATCGGTAAAGCCGAAACTATTTTTTAAATTTTGAATTACAATGCAATCACTTTTCGGGGGTGGTGAATTTATGAGAATAAAACCGAAAGGCAGAAAAGAAGGATTTTGGAAAAATGAGAATGGTGCCATCACCATTCTTCTTGCCATACTTATAACAGTCTTTTTGGGATTTGCCGCAATGGTTGTTGACATCGGCCTTGCATATCATAATAAATCAGAGCTTCAAACTGCGTCAGACTCTGTTGCGCTTGCGGTTGCAAACAGTGTTTGTAAAACGGTTGATTATAACCCCGTAAAAAATGCAACCCAAGCAGCAAGCATTAAGCGCGAGGTTCAGTTTTATTTTGAAGAAAACGGCGTTGATAACTTTCAATATATTCATGGCGATGTTGAAAATACAAATATTGATATTTATAACATTACGAATAAGGAAAGCGTTTTAAGAAGATTGCAGGACGAGAAGGATAAGGATATCGTTTGCATTTTCTATAAATCCGTTGATGCAACAGAGGATGTTCCCGGTTATCGCTATATTGAGGTTTATTCCCATTTGAAATCGTCAAGCATTTTCGGTGGCATTTTTGATATTGATTCGTATAATTTAACATGTTCATCTTCTGCAAAGTGCGAATTAATACTCAGCGGAAATCCCGAGGCGCTTAATTATCAGATTTTAAATCTTAATCCTGATGAAAACTTTGATATAACAGGACCTATTGAAGACACGGGACTTAAAACCTTCCTTAATTTAATGGAAAATGCAACAAATATAGGTCTTGATTTCCTCCAAAACAAAACAGTTTTGATTTCCGAGATCATAATGGGCGGAAAAACGGCATATACTTGCCCTAACTGCGGAGCAACAAACAGAGAAATAGATGTTGTTCACGCCGCCGCAGACGGCACAAAGTTTTATATTTGTCCCTCCTGCGGTCAGGAAATGACAACGGACGATTCAAATAAGGTTGCGGTTAATATAACAACCTCTGCCGCAGTTGTTAACGGCTATATTCATTCAAACGGCGGTGCCAATATTAATATAGACACCTTCCGTATGAGAAGCGTTCTTGACGATACTATCGTTGAAAACAGTGAAATTCTTAAAGAAGACGATTATTATATTTATTATAAAAACGGAGTAAAATACAGCAGGCGTCCTATCCTTGAAATCTCAAAGGGTCAGGAAGCACTTAACTTAACAGGTAATAATTCACACGATGTTTTCTTCCTCGGCGATCCGATAACAAAAACGGATTCAAGCGGAAATCCTGTTTCGATTTACAGAACAATTTATAAATCGGCAGAAACCGCAAAGCCTTGGGATTTAACCCGTGCAAACAAGCAGTTTATTTACGGTGCGGAGCAGATTGAGGATCCCGGCTTTATCAATTATGTTCATAAAAGATATGAGGATCTTTCCAAAACGCAGGGAAGCACAAATGTAGGTATTCAAACAAAGCTTACCTCAGGCTCAAGCTATCTTGTTTCGTTTGAAGGAACCTGCTCAAACGGCACAACCTGGACCTTTGATGATGACACGGGCACATTAAAGATAAGCGGCTCCGCAATCGAGGATTACGGCGCAAATTCTTCTATTGCACCGTGGAGAAAGCAGCATCAAAATGACATAAAAACGGTTATTATTTCAGACGGCGTTTCGTCAATCGGCTCTTACGCGTTTTATAATTGCAGTAATATAACCTCTGTAATTTTCCCCGATACCGTAACATTAATAGACATTTATGCGTTTTACGGTTGTTCGTCGCTTGAAAAGGTTGTTTTGCCGAATGGTTTAAGAGAACTGACAAACCGTTCATTCGGCTCGGCAGGCGTTAAAGAAATATATATCCCTGCCACAACAACAAATATTAATTCAAATACATTCAGAAACACTAATCTTACTACTATTTACGGCGAAAAGGGCTCTTATGCAGAAACTTGGGCAAAGCGTTATTTAATAACCTTCAAGGCTGAAACGCTTGAAGCCGATGAAGTCGCAGACACCTCGTCAACCATATCAAAATTTGACCAAACAGTAAGCCCGATTTCGCTTTTGGGAAGCATTGATTTGGGCAACGGAAAATCTCTTCCGAATGTTTATGATGTTTACGATTCTTATTATAATTTCGATTTTGATGTAGATGGAAAGACCGATTCACTAAAAGATGTAATCGATGGCGATGTTGCGGTTGCACAAGGTTTAGACATAAAAAAGATGGACTCTCCTGTTGCGCAAATCGTTGCAAACAGAAGAAAGAATCTTGATTCCGAATCAAATTCGGATGATATTCGTATCCAGCTTGATAACATTATAACCGGTATTACAGGCGATGTTCATTCAATCAAGAATGTTCATGCCGGCAGAACTCTTGAAGAGGAATTTGATATTAATGTTGCAAAGGCGGTTGCCGTTAAAAACACTAATATCAAAACCGATTTGAATTATCTTGAAAAGGGCTATAATTCAAAAACAACTCTTGATTCGGGCGTTTCAAACACCGTTTCAAAGTATAATTCATTAATTAAAAATAACATAACCCAAACGCTTAACGGCGAGGGCAGTGTTTCAGATACTCCCGTTGTTCAGCGTGATATGGAGCTTGTAAAGAGCGATTTTGAAGATCCTGCATCCTCAACCTTTGCTTCATCTGTTGCAAATATAGATGGCAAGAATTATACAGCCGATGATTTTATCGCAGGTGCAGACGGGCAGGTTAAGGTTTCAACACAGTATGTTATTAATTATATAACCGGAAAGCACACTTGGGAATACGGAAGCGGAGGAAACTTCCTTGAAAGAGCTGTTGAGGACGGTAGTTATAAAAGGGACGGTTATTATCACGCAGTAAAGAGCGGCCATCCGTATGTTTGCGATCCGTATTATGCAAAGGCTTATTCCTCAGGTCAAGTCAGAGGCTTTATCGTTAGACCGGAAACAAGCTATTGGGTTAAAAACTATATGATTACCGCCTATAACGGTGCATCAAACGGAAACAGAGGTATATTGCTTAAAAACGGAACAGAGGGCACAAGAACAAATCTTATCATTAACGGCGAATCAACAACAAGCGGATATGCCGCATATTCCGTTAAGGAAATTGATATCGGAAGCTATGCCGATATGGTTGTTAACGGCTCTGTGTATGCTCAAACATATTTCAAGGTTGGAGCAAATTCCGTTGCCGTTATTAACGGCGATCTTGTTGCCGAAAACGAGGTTTATGTTTATGACGGTGGAACTCTTATTGTTACCGGAAACATAACCTCAAAGGGCAAAAATGTTATCGTCGGTGTCGGTGCAAAGCTTTATTGCGGCGGAAATATAACAATGAGCTCAACCTTTAACATTTGGGATAACGCGCGTATTCATTGCGACGGCAATATAATTGTCGGCAAAACAATGGAGGGCGCTTCCGCAAACTATTCTGTTATGACGGTTAACGGCTCGCTGAATATTAACGGCGACAGCACAAGCAATCAAAACGGCGTTGGCTACAACTCATATCTTGCCGTAAAGGGCAATATTTACGGTCCAAAGGCGGATTTCTATAATAACGGAACAATTCTTTGCTACGACTCGTTCCGGTCGGGTGTTTTAACAAACGGTTCAAAGCTTTATGCTATGGGCGATATATTAAGCACGGGAGCGATTACAAATAATTTGTATATTTATTCCGTTTCGGGCAGTCTTATATCGCAGAAAAACGGCATAACAAATAACGGCACAATTCTTGCAAATGCGGTTAATTCTTCAAGCGGAGGAATAACAAATAATTCTCTGCTTTATTCAAGGGGAGCCGTTACTTGCGGAGGAATAACAAATGCCGCCTCCGGAAAATTCTATGCGGCAGGCAAAATAACCTCTTCGGGAAATATGACTTTAAGAGGTTGGTTTATGACGGATTCAATGATTGAAGCTCCGTCTAATCAGATTTATGCTTACGGTATTCTTGTAACGGGTGGATGCCCGAAGGATGCAGGCGGAAATGATGTTGCAGATGAAACTCTCGCCTCGTATATTTCGGGTCTTAATATTAACTGCATAGATATTTTTGATACGGCACAGGTTTATATTAAGGGAAGAGTTAAGTGTAACACAAACGGATTGGTTATCAAAAGCTCCGGCTCGGGAGATTTAACCGCCTTTATAATGATAGACGGCGGCACCTCGGATTCAGGATATGCGCTTCAAACAAACACTTATGTCCAAATCAACACGGGCGGACAGATTTATGTTAACGGAAACGCATATATAGGAGCATCGGATTCTTCTGTAAGAATCGGACCTCTGGCATATCTTTATGTAAGCGGCTCCATTGAAGCCACAAGTGGCTGGGCGCTTAACGCTCAAAGCTTTATGCACGCAGGAAGCGTAATTGCAAACACAACGCTTAATGTTGGCGTTAACGAGATGGCCTCAGATGTTGCGGCTCAAACAGGCTTTGTTGTTGACGGAAATATAACGGCAAGCGGCGAAATTCATTTGTTTGCGCTTTCGCATATCGGCGGCAATATCAATTGCACCTCAAAGATTGATGTTGATGATTTCAGCAACACATTTGTTGGCGGAGATATTAACGCCTCCCAAATTTATCTTTGGGATAGCGGAAATCTCTATGTTCAAGGCAATATAACAACCTCGTCAACAGACGCACACAGTTTGTACTTTGCAGCGGACAATAGCTTAAATATGCTTTTGTGCGCAGGAAATGTTTCCTCTGCTTCAAATATTGAGGCTTATGATGAAGGCATTCTTATGGTTATGGGAACAACAACCGCAAACGGCTTTGTTTCAACCTTTAATATGGGAACCATCTATTCAAAGGATGATATAAGCCTTAACTCTGCAAGTGCAACAAGTGAAAATATTTTGTTTACGGATGCGGATTTGATTTCCGTATATTCAAGCAAAACAACATTAACGGTTGCATCTGAAATATATATTCATTACATAAATCTTGTTAATATTAGCATAGTTGAAGGCATTGTAAAAGAAAACACAACAACGCTTATTCAAAATGATATTATTTGGACCGCAGGCACTCTTGAATTAGGTAAAAAGGGCGGTAACACAATTGTTATCAAAAAGGGTGTAACCGTTTATGCCATTAATTCAAATATTCAAATAAAGGGCGATGTTGTTAACTACGGAAGAATTATCTGCTATTCAGGTAATCTTCTCGGAAACGGCGGTAATATAACCATATATGATGATGTAGGCAATGATTATTGTTCTTTAACAAATTACGGAACAGTTTATTGCGAGCAGAATTTATATGTTAACGGAACAAATCACAGCAAAACTGGCGACATTTGGTACCATAACGGTCTTTCCATTCAAAACGGAAATAAAACAAATAAGGATCCCGTAATCTATGTCGGAGGAGATTGTAATATTAAAGCCGGCTTGGATAATTTCGGCCAAATGTATGTTGCGGGCGACCTTGATACAACACAGGGATATGATGCAAAAACCTTTGCAAGCGGCCAAAATTCAGTCGGTGCAGGTATAGATAATGAAAACAATTCCGTTCTTATGATTGGCGGAACTGTTGATACCCATGGCGGCGGACAAAAAGGTCATACTTCGGTTGTTTCAAGATCAAATTCTGTTTTCTATGCAGGAAGCAATGTTAAAACATCAAGAAACTTCATTGTCGGCAATGCATTCTTGCTTGGCGGAACAAGCAGCCAAAAGGGCGATGAGCAGTATAAGTATTTCTCATCAGATTCCTATAAAGGCCTTGACACAAGCGTTGCAGGCTATAAGGTTTGCACGGCGATAACTCCCAATGCCTTAAAGGTTATTCAGCCAAGCGGTGGAACACCGGGCGCAACCGAGATAAGTGCGGCTGATATTGAGGGTGTAGCTTTTGATGAATACGGCAACCGAGTTGAAGATGTTTCAACGCTGTACGGTAAATATGTTGTTTATTCCTATACGGCAAACGGCAAGAGCGGCTCAAGCGTTTATGATTTCGGCTTTGCTTATATTGACGGAACGCTGACAACGGGAACAACTGTTGAAAACTATGTTAAGCCCTTCGGAAAGAGTATTCTTTATGTTGCAGGAAATAAGACTCATTCATCCGATGATCTTTATAATCCGAATTACGCTATTGAAACCCACTATATTTTCACATTCCCGTATTCAAGAGTTTATTGCGGCGGAAATCTGAAAACCTATGGCGGAGATGGATATTTCGGCGACGGTATTGCTCTTAACGAATGGTTCTATACTCATCTTTATATTGACGGCAATGCAGAATTCCCCGGCAAGGTTAAAATGCGTGACGCAACAAAAACAATCGTAAACGGCTCAATAAGCTGTTCAAGA